>NZ_JBFODM010000025.1:0-42050 GCF_040908325.1 Aeromonas sp. R4-1 | reverse complement strand
GACTGTTACCAGAATGCGTTGGCGGAGCGGGTGAACGGGATTTTGAAAGGAGAGTTATTGCTACAAAGCCCGCAGGATTTGGCGCAAGCGCGGGAGATGGTGCGTGAAGCGGTGGATATTTACAACGCGGAGCGGCCGCATCATGCGTTGAAATACAGAACCCCCGATGCGGTACATAGGGGGGTTCTGAGTAGAGAAATGCTAGTTGAAAATGTGTAAACCTATTTCAGGACTAGACAGTGGCGTGTGCCTTGTGAGAGCGGCTTAGCGCACTTCAATCACATCAAGCATGTCCATCTCGTCGATGTCCAGCAGCGGCGCCTTTGGCATCTCGGGCGGATCAAACGCCTTGTCGCCGCCATCTATGATGCCGGAGTCGCGATTGATGCTCTTGAAGTCAAACAGCTTGTGGTCGAGCAGGTGGCTCGGGATCACGTCCTGAATGGCGGTGAACATGGTTTCGATACGACCGGGGAAGCGGCGATCCCAATCCTGCATCATCTGCTTGATGGCCTGACGCTGCAGGTTCTCCTGCGAGCCGCACAGGTTGCACGGAATGATGGGGAAGGCTTTGACGTCGGCGTAGCGGATCAGATCCTTCTCTTTGCAGTAGGCTAGCGGGCGGATCACCACGTTCTTGCCATCGTCGCTCACCAGCTTGGGCGGCATGGACTTGAGCTTGCCACCGTAGAACATGTTGAGGAACAGGGTCTCGAGGATGTCGTCGCGGTGGTGACCAAGAGCAATCTTGGTGCAACCCAGCTCCTGGGCGGTGCGGTAGAGAATACCGCGGCGCAGCCGTGAGCAGAGGGAGCAGGTGGTTTTGCCTTCCGGTACCTTCTCCTTGACGATGGAGTAGGTATCTTCCTCGACGATCTTGTACTCGATGCCGAGGGAATCCAGATACTCGGGCAGCACATGCTCGGGGAAACCAGGCTGCTTCTGATCCAGGTTGACGGCAACCAGATCGAAATGGATGGGGGCACTGGCTTTGAGGCTCATCAGTATGTCGAGCATACCGAAGCTGTCCTTGCCGCCTGAGAGGCAGACCATGACCTTGTCGCCCTCTTCAATCATGTTGAAGTCGGCAATGGCCTGACCCACGTTGCGCCGCAGGCGCTTCTGCAGTTTGTTAAAACTGTATTTTTCTTTGGCGTTCAGCTCTTCTAGCATGCTCGTAAAACCCGGGACACAAATAAGCGCGTTATTATAGCCATGTCCCGGGGGAGGGCAAGGTGCCAGGCACCTTATGATTGATTGCGACGACTGTCGACCGGGCAGCTGTAGTCCGCCGGTTTGAGGATCAGGATGTCGCAGGAGAGGCGGTCAATCACATGTTCGGCGGTATTGCCGAGCAAAGCTGCAGAAAGCCCGGTACGGCCGACGCAGCCCATGATCATCAGGGTCGCCTTGAGCTCTTCGGCCATATCCGGCAACACCTCTTCCGGTAGCCCCTCTGCTACCCGAGTCCAGAGATGACCGATCCCGAACTTGTCGGCATGGCTTAGCAGCAGGCTTTCGTGGTGCTTGCGGATAGCTTCGTTGTAGGCGTTGGGATCAAACTCTGGCAGCTCGATGGCCACGTTGACCGGGGTGCCCGGGTAGGTGTTGACCAGATAGAGATTGGAGCCCAGCAGCTCGGCGATGTCGCTTCCCTCCTGGGTGATCCGTTCGTTGAGCAGTTTCTGATCCGGATCGTCACTTGAGCAGTTGATGGCGGCGATGATGTTGCCGCCCCGTTGCCAGTGACCCTCTTTGACCAGCAGCACCGGACAGGGGCATTTGCGCAGCAGGTGCCAGTCGGTGGGGGTAAAGATGAAGGTTTGCAGGAAGCTGTGATGGTGAGTGGCTTTGACCACCAGATCGTGGCGCTGCTCCAGCACCTCCTGGATCACGCACTCGAAGGGACGATTGTGCCAGACCACTTTCACTTCGCACTCGATCCCCTGTGCCCGATAGGGGGTCAGGATCTCGTCCAGCCACTCACGTCGCTGTGAAATGACGCCGTCGCGCATCTCTTGCCGCTCGTCCACCGAGAGCATGGCGGTCATTTCATACGAGAAGTCATAGATGGTGAGCAGCAGGGTCAGATGGGCGTTTTCGTCCAGCTCGGCGACTTTGACTGCCCGTTCGAGGGCGATTTGGCGCTCCTCTTCTGGATTGATAACCACCAGAATATTCTGATATTTGACCATCTTCTCCTCCTTGGAAAAGTCCAATGACAGTAGAATCTTAGCCATTACAGCTTAGCGCAGGAGGAGGGTATGGGGAACGTACCGGATCACATTCCAGAGGAAAGGATCCGGCAGGGAAAGCAGGAAAAAAGTGAGAGGGTAAGCGGAAAAATCAGCCGCAGGGCGGGCGAGTTGCACCGGCCATCATGCCCAGCGCGACCTGATCCAGTACGGTAATGTATTTGCCTTTAACGCTGATGAGACCGGACTTCTGGAAACGGCCGAGCAGACGACTGATGGTCTCAACGGTCAGCCCCAGATAGTTGCCAATGTCACCACGGGTCATGGATAGACGGAACTCCTTGGCGGAGAAGCCGCGTTCGGAGAAGCGTACCGACAGATTGTGCAGGAAGGCGGCGAGGCGCTCTTCGGCATTCTTCTTGGAGAGCAGCAGGATCATCTCCTGATCGCCCATGATTTCGTTGCTCATCAGACGCATGATCTGCTGGCGCAGCTTGGGCATCTTGCCGGAGAGATCATCCAGCACTTCAAAGGGGATCTCGCACACCATGGCGGTTTCCAGCGCCTGGGCGAAGGAGGGGTGTGCTTGTTTGTGGATGGCATCAAAACCGACCAGATCGCCAGCGAGGTGGAACGCGGTGATCTGCTCATCCCCTTGCTCGGTGATGGTGTAAGACTTGATGGTCCCGGAACGGATGGCATAGAGCGATTTGAACTCATCGCCAGCCTTGAACAGCTCTTCACCCTTCTGGATCGGCTTCTTGCGCTCGATGATGCTGTCCAGCTGATCAAGCTCGTTATCGTTCAGAGTGAAGGGAATACAGAGCTGACTGATGCTGCAATCCTGGCAATGAATTGCACAGCCACCGCTCTGGATACGTCTGCCAGGTTTCTTTTCCGGGATCATAGGCTCATACGAATAATTGATTTATATCAAACAAGTTTACCATCAACTCATCCGTTTTGGATAGGGTTTCAAAAGGAAGCAATGCCAATCCAGAAGGTATGCACCCCGAACAAAATGAGCAGCAGGGCACCGCCAAGGCGCAAACTGCGCAGGGTGAGCCAGTATCTCAGGCGATCGGCGAGCCCGCCCAACGCAAACAGGGTGGGCAGGGTGCCGAGGCCAAAAAATAGCATGATGAGCGCCCCGCCACTGGCCGAACCCGCCGCTGCGCTCCAGGTCAGCATGGAGTAGACCAGCCCGCAGGGGAGCCAACCCCACACCATGCCAAAGGGCAGTGCCTGCACAGGTGAGGTGAAGGGGATAAATTTGCCCGCCAGCGGTTTGATACGTGGCCAAAATCTGGCGCCGAGCCGCTCCAGCAGCAAGATCCCTTGCCACCAGCCCGCCAGATAGAGACCAAGCGCAATCATCAATAGCGCTGCCACGAGACGCAAGCCGGCAATAGCGTGTTTGCCAGCGCCCAGCTCACTGGTGGTGGCGAGCAGGCCGCCCACCAGTGCACCTGCAATGACATAGCTCAGGATCCGGCCGAGGTTGTAGTTGAGCAGATAGGCGAGTCGCCCCCAAAAATGCTGTTTGTTGGCGGGGATCGCCATGGAGAGCGCGGCGGAGACGCCACCGCACATGCCGATACAGTGGGCTGAGCCTGCCAGTCCGACCAGCAGGGCGCCGGCCAGGTCAAGGTTGTGGGTCATTGTCAGCAGGCTTTGCGGGTTTGTGGGTGGGTTGCTCTTCGTCAAACAGGATGTTGGAACCCTGGCGGTCGAGATCTTCAAACTGTTCGGAGCGAATGGCCCAGAAGAAGACGACCCCGGCGATGATCACAAACAGGATAGCGATGGGGATCAGGACAAAAATTATATTCATGAGAGGTACCTTGGCGTTCATCCTTGGCAAGCGTCCCCTATGGTAACCCTGTTCGGGCAGGGGGCCAGCCGCTATCAATTAGAAATGTGGCCTGCATCGGAGGCAGGCCACATTTTCAGCTATTTTCCGCCACCAGCCTCATCGGTTGAGGCGCATGGAGTTGGTTACCACGATGAGTGAACTGAGCGACATGCCCGCCGCCGCCAGATAGGGGGGCAGCCAGCCGCAGGCCGCCAGCGGCAACACCAGCAGGTTGTAACCGATGGACCAGGCGAAGTTCTCGATGATGATCTTGCGGGTACGCATTGCCAGCACTCTGGCCTCGAGCAGTCGGCTCAGGTCATCGGCCAGCAGGATGGCATCGGCGCTGTTTTTCGCCAGATCGGTGCCACCGGCCATGGCAAACGAGGCGTGAGCGCCAGCCAGTACCGGGGCGTCGTTGATGCCATCGCCCACCATGATACTGATATCCCCTTGGGCTTCCCGGGCCTTGAGGTAGGCCAGCTTGCCATCGGGCGAGACCCCCTTGACCAGCTCATCCACTCCCAGCTCGCGGGCAATCTCGTCTGCCTGCAAAGAGCTGTCGCCAGTCAGCACGGTAGTTTGCAGACCGGCGGCCTTGAATGCCGCGATCAGCGCCCTGGCATCGGGGCGCAGGGTATCTTCCAGATTGAAGCGGGCCAATACCTGCTGCTCGTCGGCCAGATAGATAGCCAGACCGCGGCCGCGTTCTTGCGCCGGATCCAGCCCAAGCCAGCGGGCACTGCCGATGCGGTAGCGTACGCCATCCACCAGCGCCGTGATGCCGTGACCGATGACGGGGGTGATCTCGCGGGCGGATGGCAGCACACTGATACTGTCGGCAGGTAGCCGGAAGGCGCGAGCTATGGGGTGCTCGGATTGCGCCTCCATGGCCCGGGCGATGGCGAGGCATTGCGTCTCGTCCATCTCTGCCAAGGTGGTGGTGCCTGTCAGACTGATCTCACCTGTGGTGAGCGTGCCAGTCTTGTCCATCACGATGCGGTTGGCCTTGGTCAGCACGTCCAGCACATGACCACGGCGCAGCAGAATGCCGTTGCGGGTCAGATTGGCGGTGGCCGAGGTCAGCGCCGTCGGAGTCGCCAGCGACAGGGCACAGGGGCAGGTGGCAACCAGCACGGCGAGAGTGACCCAGAACGCCTGATCCGGTTGATGGAAGTGCCAGAAGGTCCAGACCGCAGCGGCAATGATCAGCAGCACCAGAATAAAGTGGCGTGACAGCTGATCCGCCATCTGGGCGATGGCCGGTTTGTCATCGAGGGCGTGATCCTGCAGCCGCATGATCTGGGCGATCCGCGACTCTTCGATGAGGTGGGTAACCCGGATCTGCAGCGGGGCATCCGTGTTGATGGTACCTGCATAGACCTGCTCACCTGGCTGTTTGAGCAGGGGCAGCTGTTCACCGGTCAGCATGGATTCGTTGAGGCTGGCTTGCCCTTCGACAATGATGCCGTCCGCCGGCAAGGTGGCGCCAGCAAGCACCCGTACCCGATCGCCGACCTGCAAGGTCTTGGCCGCTACCTCATGCTCCCCTTCATCATCGATGCGGGTCGCCATGATGGGCACCAGTCGCGCCAGGTTGGAGCTTGATTCCGACGCCTTGCGCCGGGCCCGCAACTCGAGAAAGCGCCCCAGCAGCAGGAAGAAGACGAACATGGTGATGGAGTCGTAATAGACCTCACCGGTATTGAACACGGTGGCCCACATGGAGGCGATAAAAGCCCCGATCAGCGCCAGCGACACCGACACATCCATCGACAGGTGACCCTGTTTCAGGGTGCGCCAGGCACCCACGTAAAAGGGCTGGGCCGAGTAGATCATGATGGGGGTGGAGAGCAGCAGGCTTATCCACTTGAAGTAGACCATGAACTCATCTTCAACGCTGATGAAGAGATCCATGTAGAGGGCCACAGCGCACATCATCACCTGCATCGAGCCAAGCCCCGCCAGTGCCAGCCGGAACATATAGCTGCGCACCTCTTTGGCGTAGAGCGCCTCCTGTTGATGGGTCTGGAACGGATAGGCGCGATAGCCGATCTGGGCAAATCCCTTGAGGATGTCACTCAGGGAGAGTAGCTCCGGATCCCACTTGATGCGGGCCCGGTGGGTGGTGGTGTTGACATTGATGTAGCGCAGGCCCGTCAGTGTCATCAGGTGGCGTTCGATAAGCCAGGCACAGGCGGCGCAGGTGAGCCCTTCAACTGTCAGCTGGATTTCGCGAAGGGTACCGCTGTCGGTGACAAAATCCTGTTGCACTTCTGCCAGATCGTAGTGGGTGAGGGCGGCCAGCTCCTCGGGCACCAGATCCCCCTTGGTGCCGGGAGCGGTGCGGTGATCGTAGTAACTGGCGAGGCCGCACTCCATGATGGTCTCTGCCACAGCCTGACAACCGGGGCAGCACATGGGGCGAACAATCCCCTTTATCTCGAGGGCATAACCACTATTGGCGGGTACCGGCTCGCCACAGTGAAAGCAGGGGGTCATGCGTTATGCCCCCCTGAATGCAGAATGCAAGCAGCAGGGGCGGTGGCGAGAACCGGCTCGCCACAGTGAGAACAGCCGGTCATGGCTTAGCGTCCTTTCGGGTCGAGTTCGACAGGGGCCAGGGTGGGCAGCTGGACGGTCTCTTGCAATCGCCACTGGTGATCGAAGGCATCGACCCGAATGTGCCACTTGCCGACCAGCGGCTTGTCGAAATGGAGGCGATAGGTGCCGCTCGCATCGGCGGTGATCATGTGTTCGCTGTCCTGACCGGCCAGGGTCGGGTGGAACAATGAGAGATAGAGAGCTTGCCCGGCAGGAATGTCACCGCTGATGGGTTTGAGGGTCAGCTCGTTGCCGTCAACTTCCAGCCCAAAGCGGATATTGAGCGCTTCGGAGCGGTCAAACTTGCTCAAGTCCTGATTGATCTCTTTCCCTTGTTTGTAATAGTCCTCGGCCACCAGATTGACCCCATCCTTGCTGGCGATGATGGCGGTGGCGATACTGCCGACAACGGCGGCAGTGGGGAGGGCGATGATAAACCAGGGCCAGAATTGGCGATACCACGGTTTGGATAGAGGTTGGGTCATGATTGCTACTGCCATGAAACGAATGATTAACGTGGAAGATGGTTTTTACGCAACACAAGATAACAAAAAGCCTCGAGGAGTCGAGGCTTTTTGCTGTGTAATCACGTGTTTATCACATGTTACAACGTTACGGGCGAACCTTATTTGGCAGACTGTTGATGAGACAGGCTGTAAACGTAGGAGGCCAGCAGGTGAACCTTGTCCTCACCCAGAATGTCTTTCCAGGCTGGCATCACGCCGTGACGACCGTGGGTGATGGTTTGCACCACCACTTCGCGGGAGCCACCGTAGAGCCAGGTGTTGTTGGTCAGATCTGGCGCACCGACGGCAACACCGCCCTTGGCATCGGCCCCGTGGCAGGCAGCGCAGATGGCGAAGCGTGCTTCACCTTTCTTCGCTTCCACCAGGTCGACCTTGCGACCGGAGAGGCTCAGCACATAGGAGGCCACTTCCTGAACGCCATCTTTGCCGAGGATTTCACCCCAGGCAGCCATGACCCCCTGACGACCGCCCATGATGGTGGTCTTGATTTGATCAGGCTGTCCGCCCCATTGCCATTCGCTGTCGGTCAGGTTCGGGAAGCCGCGGCCACCACGGGCATCGGAGCCGTGACACTGGGAGCAGTTCTGCAGGAACAGACGCTGACCCACTTTCAGGGCTTCCGGATCCTTGGCGATCTCGGTGATGGCACGATAGGTTTTGCCATCCGCTTCATAGGTGAGTTCACGGAACTTGGCGCCGTAGATCTCGTCAGCCTTGGCGACCTCGCGGTCATACTCAACCGCGCGACCTTCAGCCTTGGCCGATTCGGTTGCAGCCTTGGACTCAGCCAGCGAACGCACGTCCTGGTTGGAACTTTGCCAGCCCAGCAGGCCTTTGAAGTTGCCAAGCCCCGGGAAGGCGATCAGATAGACCAGACCGGTGACGATGAAGAAGAGGAACATGTAAGTCCACCACTTCGGCAGCGGGTTGTTGATCTCCTCGATGCCATCGAAGGAGTGACCCATCGATTTGCCTTCTTCAACACCCATCTTGTCCTTGCGGCACCACATCAGCAGCAAGAAGCAGCCGAGGATGGTTCCCAGACTGATGACAGTCACAAAAATGCTAAACAGAGTGCTCATTATTGTTTCGCTCCTGCGTTCTTTTTATCAGCACCGGGTTGCTCATCATCGGCAAAAACCAAATTGGCAGCCTCGTCGAAAGAGGTCTTGCGGCGTTTGCTGTAGGCCCAGACGATGATGCCAATCATGATGGCCATCAACAGCAAGGTATACAGACCGCGAAATGTGCCGTAGTCCATTTTCGCCTCCTTATTTCAGGGCATGACCCAGTGATTGCAGATAGGCCACCAGCGCATCCAGCTCGGTTTTGCCCTTGACGGCTTCGCCAGCACCCTGAATATCGGCGTCGGTATAGGGCACACCGAAGTGATCGCGGAACAGCGCCAGTTTTTTGCCGGTCATCTCGCCAGTCAGCACATTGGTATCAAGCCAGGGATAGGCGGGCATGTTGGATTCCGGTACCACATCGCGCGGGTTGATCAGGTGAACCTTGTGCCACTCGTCGGAGTAGCGACCACCAACACGGGCCAAGTCCGGACCAGTACGCTTGGAGCCCCACAGGAAGGGGTGCTCCCAGACGCTCTCGCCGGCGACCGAGTAGTGACCGTAACGCTCGGTTTCGGCACGGAACGGACGGATCATCTGGCTGTGGCAGTTGGTGCAGCCTTCGCGAATGAAGATGTCGCGTCCTTCCATCTGCAGAGCGGTGTAGGGCTTGAGGCCCTCCACCGGCTCGGTGGTTTGCTTTTGGAAGAACAGCGGGGTGATTTCAACCAGGCCCCCCAGACTGATGGCGAAGATGATGCCGACCACCAGCATGGGAACGCTTTTTTCAAATATTTCGTGACGGTTATTGTTGCTCATGGGTTGACCTCTTCAATCATGCTGGCTGGGCGACAGGTTCCAGAGAACCTTTGGGCGCAGTGATGGTGCGATAGGCGTTGTAAGCCATCAGCAACATGCCGGTGACGAAGAAGCAGCCACCCAGGAAGCGCACGAAATAGAAGGGATAGGATGCCTGCAGCGCTTCAACGAAGCTGTAGGTCAGGGTGCCGTCTTCGTTGACTGCACGCCACATCAGGCCCTGCATCACGCCGGAAATCCACATGGCAACGATGTAGAGCACGGTGCCCACGGTCGCCAGCCAGAAGTGAACGTTGATCAGCTTGACGCTGTACATCCGGCCCTGGCCGAACAGGTTCGGGATCAGGTGATAGACCGCACCGATGGAGACCATGGCAACCCAGCCCAGCGCACCGGAGTGAACGTGACCAACGGTCCAGTCGGTGTAGTGGGAGAGGGCGTTGACGGTTTTGATCGCCATCATCGGGCCTTCGAAGGTCGACATGCCGTAGAAAGACAAAGAAACGATCAGGAAGCGCAGGATGGGGTCATAACGCAGTTTGTGCCAGGCACCGGAGAGGGTCATGATGCCGTTGATCATGCCGCCCCAGGAAGGTACGAACAGGATCAGGGACATTACCATGCCGAGTGACTGTGCCCAGTCAGGCAGTGCGGTGTAGTGCAGGTGGTGCGGACCGGCCCAGATATAGAGGGAGATCAGCGCCCAGAAGTGGACGATGGAGAGGCGATAGGAGTAAACCGGACGACCGGCCTGTTTGGGCACGAAGTAGTACATCATCCCCAAGAAGCCAGCAGTCAGCAGGAAGCCTACCGCGTTGTGGCCATACCACCACTGTACCATGGCGTCCATGGCGCCGGAGTACATGGAGTAGGACTTCATGCCGGAGAGCGGCACTTCCATGTTGTTGACGATGTGCAGCACCGCAACGGTGATGATGAAGGCGCCGAAGAACCAGTTCGCCACATAGATGTGGGAGGTGGTGCGCTTCATCAGGGTGCCGAAGAAGACGATGGCATAGGCGACCCATACCACAGTGATGGCGATATCAATCGGCCACTCCAGCTCGGCATACTCTTTGGCGGAGGTGTAACCCAGCGGCAGAGAGATGGCGGCAGAGAGGATGATTGCTTGCCAGCCCCAGAAGACGAAGGTTGCCAGCGGGCCCCCAAACAGTCTGGTTTGACAGGTGCGCTGCACCACGTAGAAGGAGGTGGCCATCAGTGCACTGACGCCGAAGGCGAAGATCACTGCGTTGGTATGGAGGGGCCGCAGACGACTGTAAGTCAGCCACGGGGTCTCGAAGTTGAGGGCAGGCCAGATCAACTGGGCTGCGATCAGTACGCCAACCGACATGCCGACAATTCCCCAGACAATCGTCATGACGGTAAACTGGCGAACAACGGTGTAGTTGTACTCAGGATGGTTAGTTGTATGGCTCATCGTTATATTCCGCTTCCGATGCTGCTGTTGTTTGGTTTTGTATCCGGAGGACCGGACTGGCTTCATCAGCCACCGCCGACCAGTTGTTAACATCTGTTAACGAAAGGAAAAGCAAAAGATGGCTAAATGAAAACTGCATGGGAATGATACTGAAGTGACAGGTAAAATAACAGTATAAACAGTGATATATTTGGCTCCGTCCGGTCTCGATATGGCAGTTTTTTACCTTGTTCGAGATCACAAAAAACTATTTTAATTGCATCTTAATCGGGCTGTTTTTGATGAAAGAGAGACTTACCGCACGTAAAGTTTTGCACCTCGTACTGGTATTGGCGCTGTTATTGGCGCTGATGGCCTATCGCACCTGGTTTTCGGCCGATAACAGCGTCTCTGCTGACCAGAAAAAAGATCAGATTTGTGATCTTTCCCACACCCCTTGCAGCGCGCTGATTGGTGACAAGCCGCTGACGGTCGCCATCAAGGAATTACCGCTGCGCGCCGAACATGACTTTGCCATCGCTATTACCGGCGGCGATCCGGCCATCAAACCGGTGAAAGCGACACTCGAAGGCAAAGATATGTTTATGGGCACCATTCCGGTGAGCTTTGAAGAAATAGACGGACAGTGGCAGGGGGTGACCCAGGTGGGGAGCTGTACATCACCCGTCATGATCTGGTTGTTAAATATCGAGTGGAGTAATGGTCAACGCCAGCAATTGGCGCTTTCCGTTGCCCGGGAATAACGGCGCAAGAGGTGGGGAGTGGAAAAAATATTTGAAATTTCCCGGCCAGGAGTTACCTTCCCCAAACCATCAGGGAGTGAAGTTCATTTAATCATGATTGAAAAACAACCGTTTTATCGCACCCTCAACCAGCAGGCCAAGGCGCTGCTGGAGGGGGAAACCGATCTTATTGCCAATCTGGCCAATCTCTCCGCACTGCTTAATCAGGAGCTGGAGGAGATCAACTGGGTCGGTTTTTATCTGTTGCAGGGCGAGACCCTGGTATTGGGGCCATTTCAGGGCAAACCGGCTTGCGTACGGATCCCGGTCGGCCGTGGGGTGTGTGGTACCGCAGTGGCAGAGGGGAGAACCCAGCTCATTGACGATGTCCACCAGTTCGACGGTCACATCGCTTGCGATGGCGCGAGCAACTCGGAAATCGTGATCCCGGTTCGCCGTGGTAGCGAGATCATCGGGGTACTCGATATCGACAGTCCGATTTTTAACCGTTTCGACCAGCAAGACCGGATTGGCCTCGAAGAAACGGTGCAAATTTTGGAAAGCATGCTCTAAGTCATTGCTAGATGGTTCGCAAAAGGCCCCAAGCTCTCTATAATGGGGCCTTTGTTGTGCTCGGGACGTGCCCGTGCGTTTATATGAAAGCCAAGGTTATACATGGAAAACACTGAGAAGCTGAAGAACAGTAAAGAGATCGTTGCCTACCTGGTCGAGAAATTCCCGGCCTGCTTCGTTGCTGAAGGAGAGGCCAAGCCGCTCAAGATTGGCATCTTCCAGGATTTGGCCGAGCGTCTTGCTGACGATGCCAGAGTCTCCAAGACCATGCTGCGCTCCGCACTGCGTCAATACACCTCCAGCTGGCGCTACCTGCACGGTCTCAAAGCTGGCCAGGCTCGCGTTGATCTGGATGGCAACCCGGGCGAGCTGCTGACCGAAGAGCACATCGAGCACGCCAAGCAAGCTCTGAAAGAGAGCAAAGAGCGCGTATTCGCCAGCCGTCGTACCAATACCAAAGATAAGGATGAGAAGGCCAAGAAGCCCCGTCGTCCTGCTGTGCGCAAAACCGAGAAAACCGAGAAAGCTGATGTAGCTGCCAAGCCGAAAGCTGCCGCCAAGGCACCGGTCGCTGACGCTCCGCTGGTTAAAGTGGATGCCGCTACGCTGAAAGTGGGCCAGGATGTGCGCGTCGTTATGGGTAAATTCCCGGTTCCGGCAACCATCAAGGAAGTAACCAAGGACGATGTACAGGTCCAACTGCAGACCGGCATGATGGTGCGGGTCAAATCAGAGCACTTGGTTCTCTAAGGAGACAAATGTTGAAGCATGGCGTAATTCGTTTTTCCCTCGTTGCCTGTAGCCTGGCGCTTGCCGGGCTTGCACAGGCCATCGAGCCGGTGCTCAAGGAGAGTGATTTGCCTGTGTTGGCTCAAGAGAGCCAACATGCTACGGCCAGCAAGCGAATTACCAATCTGTTTACCCGCTCGCACTACAAACAGTTCAAGCTGGACGATGCCTTTTCCTCCGTGATTTTCGATAAATATCTGGAGAATCTGGACTACAGCCGCAACCTGTTTTTGGCCTCTGATATCAGCCGTTTTGAAAAGTACCGTAACGGTTTTGACACCGACCTCGAAAGAGGCCGTCTGGCTCCCGCCTACGAGATGTTCAACCTGAGTCAGCAGCGGCGTTATGAGCGGTTCGAATACGCCCTCAAACTGCTTGATACTCCTTTCGATTTTACCCAGACCGACAACTATGTGTTTGATCGGGAAGGGGCGGCTTGGCCCAAAGATGAAGCAGAGCTCAACGAGCTGTGGCGTCAGCGGGTCAAGTTCGATGCCCTGAGCCTCAAGCTCAGCGGCAAGGAGTGGCCCGAGATCAAGGAGCTGCTTGGCAAGCGTTACAACAACGCCATCAAGCGGATGTCCCAGACCGAGAGTGAAGATGTCTTCCAGCTCTTCATGAACTCCTTCGCTCGCGCCATCGAACCGCACACCAGTTACCTCTCACCGCGCAGTGCCGATCGTTTCAACACCGAGATGAACCTCTCGTTGGAGGGGATCGGTGCCGTGTTGCAGGCGGAAGATGACTTTACCGTCATCCGTTCTCTGGTGCCCGGTGGCCCGGCAGCCAAATCGAACCACCTCAAACCCGATGACAAGATCACCGGGGTAGGGCAGGAAGATGGCAAGATTGTCGATGTGATCGGCTGGCGTCTTGATGACGTGGTCGAGCTCATCAAGGGGCCCAAGGGGAGCAAGGTCAAGCTGGAGATCCAGCGCGGCAAGGGCGCAACTGCCAAAACCGAGCAGATCGAGCTGACCCGCGACAAGGTGCGCCTTGAAGACCGGGCTGCCAAGTCCAAGGTGATTAACGCCGAAGGCAAGAAGATTGGTGTCATCGAGATCCCGAGTTTTTACGTCAATCTGCATGACGACGTGATCAAGGAGCTCTCCAGCCTGAACAAGAAGAAGATCGATGGCTTGATCATTGATCTGCGCGGTAACGGCGGCGGCGCCCTGACCGAAGCTTCCGCCCTGAGCGGTCTCTTCTTTGCCAGCGGTCCCGTGGTGCAAATTCGTGATCACATGGGCCGTATCACGGTCAATGGCGATGACGATGGCAACGTCTACTACGGCGGCCCGATGTCGGTGATGATCGACCGCTACAGTGCCTCGGCCTCCGAGATCTTCGCTGCCGCCATGCAGGATTATGGCCGTGCCCTGATCCTGGGTGAAAACTCGTTCGGCAAGGGGACGGTGCAGCAGCATCGCAGCCTGGCCAAGGTCTATGACTTCTACGAGCAGCCGCTGGGTCACGTGCAGTACACCATCGCCAAGTTCTACCGGATCGACGGTGGCAGCACCCAGAACAAGGGCGTTGCGCCGGATATCAGCTTCCCGACACCGGTTGCTCCGGAAGAGACGGGAGAAAGCCGTGAGTTCAATGCGTTGCCGTGGGACAAGATTGCCTCCGCCAACTACGAGAAACTCGGCAACTTCGCCAGCGTACTGCCCAAGTTGCAGGCGGCGCACGATGCCCGAATCGCCAAGGATCCCGAGTTTGCCTATGTGATGCAGGACATCGCCGACTACAAGGAGGAGAAAGACAATAAGTCGGTCTCCCTCAACGAGGCGGAGCGTGTTGCAGAGCAGGCGAAACAGGATGAGAAAGCGCTCAAACGTACCAACGAGCGTCTGGCACGTCTTGGCAAGCCGGCGGTGAAGAGTCTGGATGAACTGCCCGCTGATTTTGAAGCGCCCGATGAGTATCTCATCGAAGCGGCCAATATCACGGCAGATCTGGCCAAGGTCAGCAAACGCAGCTGACAAAGCGACCTCCAATGCACAAGGGCGACTTCGGTCGTCCTTTCTTTTTGTCTGGCGTATCTGACGTAATGCAAATTGTTTGACCCCGCCAGTTGGTTGTGACAGCCTCTTTCTCGCCTTTAACAAGCGTGGAAGCAGACAATAATGACAGATCACTCCCAGGCCATGACGGCCAAATATCGCCAGGATTATCAGGCGCCGCTCTACTGGATCGACACCATCGACCTCGATTTCCAACTGCAGGAGCCGCTGACCCAGGTCACCGCCATCACCCGCATTCGTCGCAACGGCGAGCACAATGCGCCGCTCGTCCTCGATGGTGAGCAGCTGACCCTCAAGAGCGTTGCCATTGATGGCATTCCCTGTGACCACTACGAGCAAGGCGAGAGCAGTCTGACCCTGTTCAACCTGCCAGCCGAATGTGTACTGACCATCGTCACCCTGCTGGATCCGGCTGCCAACACCGCGCTGGAAGGGCTTTACAAATCAGGTGATGCCTACTGCACCCAGTGCGAAGCCGAAGGCTTTCGCCGCATTACCTATTATCTGGACCGCCCCGACATTCTGGCGCGCTACAGCACCCGTATTACCGCCGACAAAGCCCAGTTCCCCTTCCTGCTCTCCAATGGCAACAAGGTCGATAGCGGTGATCTCGATGGCGGCCGTCATTTCGTACAGTGGCAGGATCCTTTCCCCAAACCGAGCTACCTGTTTGCCCTGGTGGCCGGTGATTTCGATGTGGAGCGCAGCCACTACACCACCAAGAGCGGCCGCAAGGTTGCCCTCGAGATCTTCGTCGACAAGGGCAACCTCGATCGCGCCGGTTTTGCCATGGAGAGCCTCATCAACTCCATGCGTTGGGACGAGCAGCGTTTCGGCCTCGAGTATGATCTCGACATCTACATGATCGTCGCGGTGGACTTCTTCAACATGGGCGCCATGGAGAACAAGGGGCTCAACATCTTCAACTCCAAGTTCGTGCTGGCCAATCCGGCCACCGCTACCGATGGCGACTACCACGGTATCGAACGGGTGATCGGTCACGAATATTTCCACAACTGGACCGGCAACCGCGTCACCTGTCGTGACTGGTTCCAGCTCAGCCTGAAAGAGGGGCTGACAGTGTTCCGGGATCAGGAGTTCTCCTCCGATCTGGGCTCCCGTGGCGTCAACCGCATCAACAACGTGCGTACCGTGCGTGGCCCGCAGTTTGCCGAAGATGCCGGCCCCATGGCACACCCGATCCGCCCGGATGTGGTGATCGAGATGAACAACTTCTACACCCTCACCGTCTATGAGAAGGGGTCGGAAGTGATCCGCATGATGCACACCCTGCTGGGGGAAGATGCCTTCCAGGCTGGTATGCGTCTCTACTTCGAGCGTCACGACGGCTCGGCCGCCACCTGCGATGATTTCGTGCAGGCGATGGAGGATGCGTCCGGTGTCGATCTCGGTCGTTTCCGCCGCTGGTACAGTCAGTCCGGCACCCCCGAGCTGACCATGACCGACGAGTATGATGCCGCCAGCGGTATCTATCGCCTTCATGTGAGCCAGCACACCCCGCCGACTCAGGATCAACCGCAAAAGCTGCCGCTGCATATTCCCCTCGACATCGAGCTTTATGACGAGCAGGGTGCCGTCATTGCGCTGCAGTATCAGGGCAAGGCCATCGGCAACGTGCTCGATGTGCTGGAAGCGGAGCAGACCTTCGAATTCGATCAAGTGCCCGTCAAACCAGTTCCTTCTCTGCTGCGGGACTTCTCCGCGCCGGTCAAGCTGCACTATGACTACAGCGACGAAGCGCTCGCCTTTCTGATGCGCTTTGCCCGCAACGAGTTTGCCCGCTGGGATGCGGCCCAGATGCTGATCAACAAAGCGGTCATCGATGGGGTGGCACGGGTCCAGCATGGGCAGGGGGTTGAGCTCTCCCAAACCCTGTTGGCCGCCTTCGTCGCCATTCTGGACGACAGCGATCTCGATTTTGCCCTCAAGGCGGAGATCCTGGCGCTGCCCGGTGAGGCGACCCTGGCCGAGCTGTTCGAGGTGGCCGATATCGATGCCATCCATCAGGTGCGCGACGCGATCCATACCCGTCTTGCCGAGGCCTTTGGCGCGCGCTTGGCGGCAACCTATCAGAGTCTGCGTCTGAACGGTTATCAGGTGGTGCATGCCGACATGGCCAAGCGGGCCCTCAAAGGGGTAGTGCTCGGCTATCTGGCGGCACTGGATGCGGAGCATGCCGATGCGCTGGTGCGCGAGCAGTATGCAACTGCCGACAACATGACCGACACCCTGGCGGCGCTGCAGGTGGCCAACGGCTATCTGTTGCCATGCCGTGCCGCGCTGTTGGCCGATTTTGAAGGCAAGTGGGCCAAGGATGGACTGGTGCTGGACAACTGGCTGCGGCTGATTGGCAGCAAACCGGCTGCCGATGTACTGAGCGAAGTGAAACAGGCGATGAATCACCCCACTTTCAGCATTCGCAATCCGAACCGGCTGCGGGCGCTGATCGGCAGTTTCGCCATGAGCAATCAGGTGCAGTTCCATGCGGTGGATGGCTGCGGTTACCGCTTCCTGACCGATCTGCTGATCGAGCTCAACGAGGTGAATCCGCAGGTGGCCTCCCGTCTCATCACTCCGCTTATCCAGTTCAAGCGACTGGATAAGGCGCGCAAGGCCCTGATCCGCGCCGAGCTGACCCGTCTTGCCAACCTTGAGGGGCTGGCACGGGATCTGTTCGAGAAGGTCAGCAAGGCGCTGCAGCAGTAACTGTCGACGGGGCAGGGGCGTGAATGCGCCTGCCCCCATTGTGTGATTTGTCGTGTGATCAGGAGCAAGCGTGAAGCAGTTTACTTTTCGGCTCTCATTGAGCAGTGATGAGGTGATGCTGATGTATCAGGGCCATGCCAGACGGCTGGTGGTGCGCAGCGAACAGGGATTGACCCTGGAGCTTGGCATAGAAAAAATACGGCCCTATGTCGCCATCAATGGTGTGCATGGCTATTTTCGGCTGAAAACCCATGACGATTACCGCTTTATCAGCCTCGAACGCATAAATTAACAAAAATCGAACAGATTGCCGACTGTTTATCTGCTTTGCGTCACTATCTATCCGGTAAACTGGCACAAAGGTAGTGTGAATTTCTGTATTTTTGGTTTTTTACAAAATTTCTCACAGTTTAAGCCGTGATCTGCACCTTGTTTTTAACATCTCGTTAGCACCTTTCCTCGCCTTCCCTTATCCAAGCCATTACACTTCGCAACAACTCTGCACCAGCGGGTAACCAGGGTGGTTGCCTCTGCGTCGGAGGTTAATGTCGTCCGATAAGGAATATAAAAATGGCATTGAAAGACGCCCCTACCTCAGTTCTGCTCGAAAACGTTCTCAGCCTGATCCATCAGAAGTTGCCCAAAAACAGTGCCTCTCTGGTCGAGCGCTTCGTTGCCAAGTTCTACGGCAACATGGCGAGTTCCGACCTGCACGATCGCAATGACAGCGATCTCTACGGCGCGGCCCTGAGCCTGTGGAATGCCCTCAATCAGCGCAGCGGTACCGATCCCTACATCCGGGTCAACAATCCCGAGCTGACCCGTCACGGCTGGCAATCGCCCCATACCATCGTCGAGGTGATCCTGCAGGACTCCCCCTTCCTGGTGGACTCCATCCGGATGGCGCTTAAACGGCTCAATATCACCGCCCACATGATGCTGCACCAACCGCTGCACCTCATTCGTGGAGCGGATGACAAGATTGACGCCATTCTGGAGCTCGACAACACCGACGGGCAGACCTCGGTTGAAACGGCGTTCCTTATCGAGATCGATCACCTCACCAGCGAGGAGCAGATGGCCGCGCTGGCTACCGAGCTCAACTCGGTGGCCGGGGAAGTGGCGCTGGCAGTCGGCGACTGGCAGCCCATGCTGGCCAAGCTCAATGAGATCATTGACGAACTGCCCAAGCGCAAGCACCCGGTCAGCAAGGAGGAGGTGGCCTCCTGCGTTGCCTTCCTCAAATGGGTGGCTGCCCACAACTTCACCCTGATGGGGTATCGCCGTTACGACGTCAAGGCAGTGGAGGGGGATCACGAGATCCTGCCGCAGGCGAGCTCCAGTCTGGGGCTGATGAAGAACTCCATCAAGGAGGTGGGCCAGCGCCTTGGCAACATGCCTGCCAGCGCCCGTCATGCCGCTCTGAGTTCTGACCTGCTGATCCTCACCAAATCCAACAGCAAGTCCCGGGTGCACCGTCCGGCTTATGTGGATTACATCGGCATCAAGCGCTTTGACGAGCATGGCAAGGTGATCGGGGAAGATCGCTTCATAGGTCTCTACGCATCTTCCATCTACAACACCAGCGCGACCCAGATCCCGCTCATCAGCCATCGTCTCGAACGCATCATGGCGGCCTCCGGTCATGAGAAGGGCTCCCACGCCTACAAGGCGCTGCTGAACGTATTGGAAACCTATCCCCGTGACGAGCTGATCCAGGCCCGCGAAGAGGAGTTGTTGGCTACCGGCCTTGGGGTGCTGGAGATGCAGGAGCGAGACATGCTGCGGCTGTTCGTGCGCCGGGATGTCTATGGTCGCTTCTTCTCCTGCATGGTCTATGTCACCAAGGAGCGCTACAACACGGCGCTGCGGATCAAGACCCAGCAAATATTGCAGAAGTATTTTGGCAGCAACGAAGAGGTGGAATTCAACGTCTACTTCACCGAAGGCGTGCTGGCGCGGACCCACTACATAGTGCGGGTCAACAACAACAACGTGGATGTGGATGTGAACGAAGTACAGAACAACCTGATTGAAGCGGCTCGCAGCTGGGACGACAGACTCGACTCCGTGCTGCTCTCCCATTATGGCGAGGCCCGTGGCAACGAGCTGCGCCGCCGTTTCAGTACCGCCTTCCCCCGTGCTTACAAGGAAGATGTGCTGCCTGGCTCTGCCGTGGCCGACATCATGGCGCTCGATAACCTGAGCGAAGCCGAGCCGCTGGGTATGCTGTTCTACCGCGCGCAGGAGGAGGAGAACGATCGTCGGGTACGGCTCAAGCTGTTCCATCGCACCGAACCCATTCACCTCTCCGATGTGTTGCCGATGCTGGAAAACATGGGACTGCGGGTGATCGGTGAGACCCCGTATCAGGTACGCACTCCGGGTGGCGATCTGTTCTGGATCCTCGACTTCTCCATGTTGCTGCACGGCGAGCAGCCCTTTGATCTTGCCCAGAGCCAACAGCGCTTCCAGCAGGCGTTTGCCGCCATCTGGAACAAGCAGTTGGAAGATGATGGCTTCAACCGGCTGGTATTGGGGGCGGGTCTCACTGGCCGTCAGGTCTCGGTGCTGCGCGCCTATGCAAAATATATGCGCCAGACCGGCGTCTCCTTCAGCCAGTCCTATATCGAAGAGACCCTGACCCGCTATCCCGATATCGCTGGCCTGCTGTTTGGACTGTTCGAGCAGCGTCTCAATCCGGCCATGACCCGCGATGCGGAAACCGGGGCCAGACTGCACGAGGAGCTTGCCGCCAAGCTGGATCAGGTGGCCAACCTGGATGACGATCGCATCATCCGCCGCTATGTGGAGATGATCGACGCTACCCTGCGCACCAACTACTACCAGCTGGACAGGGCGGGCAACATCAAGCCCTACATCTCCTTCAAACTGGCACCGTACAGCATCACCGACATGCCGCTGCCGTTGCCGAAATTCGAGATCTTCGTCTATTCGCCGCGAGTGGAAGGGGTGCATCTGCGCTGGGGCAAAGTGGCTCGTGGTGGTCTGCGCTGGTCCGATCGCAAAGAGGACTTCCGCACCGAAGTGCTGGGTCTGGTGAAAGCCCAGCAGGTGAAGAACACCGTCATTGTGCCGGTGGGGGCCAAGGGCGGCTTCTACTGCAAACAGATGCCGGTGGGGGCGCCCCGTGCCGTCATCCAGGAGGAGGGCAAGGCCTGTTATCGTCTGTTTATTCGCGGTCTGCTCGATGTGACTGACAACATCATCGGCGGCGAGGTGATCCCGCCCAAATCCGTGGTACGTCACGATGAGGATGATTACTACCTGGTGGTCGCTGCCGACAAGGGCACTGCCACTTTCTCGGATATCGCCAACGAGATCAGCCTCGAATACGGTCACTGGCTCGGCGATGCGTTCGCCTCCGGCGGCTCAGTCGGTTACGACCACAAGAAGATGGGTATCACCGCCCGCGGCGCCTGGGAGTCGGTCAAACGGCATTTTCGTGAAATTGGCGTCAACTGCCAGACCACCGACTTCACTTGCGTGGGGATAGGGGACATGGCCGGCGACGTGTTCGGTAATGGCATGCTGCTCTCTGAGCACACCCGGCTGGTGGGCGCGTTCAACCACATGCACATCTTCGTTGACCCCGCTCCGGATGCGGCCAAGAGTTTTGTCGAGCGCCAGCGCCTGTTCGATCTGCCGGGTTCCAGCTGGGATGACTACAACCGCGAGCTGATATCACAGGGGGGGGGCATCTTCTTGCGCTCGGCCAAGTCCATCAAACTGAGCCCGGAAATGCAGAGCCTGCTCGGCACCGACAAGGCCAGCATGGCGCCGAACGAGCTGATCAAGGCGCTGCTCTGCCTCAATGTCGATCTGCTGTGGAACGGCGGCATCGGCACCTACGTGAAGAGCGCTCGCGAGAGCGATGGGGAAGTGGGCGATCGCAGCAATGACGCATTGCGGGTCAATGGTCGCGATTTGCGGGCCCGCATCGTGGGCGAGGGGGGGAACCTCGGCTTCACCCAGCTCGGTCGGGTGGAGTACGCCAGTCAGGGCGGTCGCATCAATACCGATTTTACCGACAACGTGGGCGGGGTGGATTGCTCCGATAACGAGGTGAACATCAAGATCCTGCTCAACCAATTGGTGGCGGCAGGGGATCTGACCCTCAAGCAGCGTAACCAGATGCTGTATGAGATGACCGACGACGTGGCGCAGATCGTGATCACCAACGCCTATCGCCAGTCCCAGTCCATCTCGGTCACCAGCTTCCGCGGCTCTGAACAACTGAAAGAGCAACAGCGCTTTATTCAGGGGCTGGAGCGGGAAGGCAAGCTCGATCGTGCGCTCGAGTTCCTGCCATCTGATGAGGAGCTCTCCGAACGGATGGCGGCAGGGCAGGGACTGACCCGCCCCGAACTGGCGGTGCTGGTGGCTTACGGCAAGATGGTGCTGAAAGAGCAGCTCAACTGCCCGGAAGTGACCGACGAGCCCTTCCTCGCCAACATGCTGGTCACCAGCTTCCCGGCCAAAGTACAGCAGCAGTTTGGTGCACAGCTGGCCGATCACCCGCTACGCGGCGAGATCATCGCTACCCGGGTGGCCAACATGCTGGTCAATGACATGGGGCTCAACTTCGCCAGCCGGATGAAGGACGAGACCGGTGCCTCGGTCGCCGAAGTGGCCTGCTGCTTCGCCATGGCCCGCGAAGTGTTTGGCATGAACCAGCTGTGGCGCGATATCGAAGGGTGCGACAACTTGGTGGATGCCCAGACTCAGCTCGAGCTGATGTTCTACAGCCGCCGCATCGTGCGCCGTGCGACCCGCTGGTTCCTGCGCGCCCGCAATCGCAGCTGGAGCATCAGCGAGAACATCGCCTTCTTCCGTCCGGCGTTCGAGATCTTAGGGAAGCACCTTTACGAGGTGATGGATGAGAGCGAAGTGGCCGAGCATCGTCAGGCTGTTGCCAAGTGGATGGAGAAACAGGTGCCTGAGGCCATTGCCCGTCAGGTCGCCCATATGAGTAGCCTCTTCTCCAGCCTGGATCTGGCGCAGATTGCCGCAGAGCACAAGACCGATATCCTGCGTGCCGCCAATGTTTACTATCGCCTCGGTGCCAAACTGGATCTGCACTGGTTCCTCGACCAGATCAACCATCAGCCGGTCGGCAACCACTGGCAGGCGATGGCGCGAGCCTCCTTCCGCGAAGATCTTGACTGGCAGCAACGCAGTCTCACTTCTGTGGTACTGGAAGGGTGCAAAGATCAGGGAGAATGCGCTACCATACTGGCCGACTGGATTTCGGAGCATGAGCAACTCTTGTCCCGTTGGACCCACATGTTGGCCGACTTCAAGACCACCAGTACCCACGAGTTCGCCAAGTTCTCGGTGGCCTTACGAGAGTTGAACCTGCTCCAGTTGAATTGTCGGGCACTTTAATTGCCAGATTAAGGCATGACACCGACATTACACCCAAAGCCCCGGCCAGTTGCCGGGGCTTTCTTTAAGGAGCAAAGATGTTGTACCCCATCGCCAGGCATTTCCTGTTCAAACTCAATCCGGAACAGGCTCACGATCTCTCCATGAAATATTTGCCCCGCCTTCTCGGTACGCCACTCGATTGTTTCTTCCGCCAGAATTTGCCGAAACGCCCCGTCACAGTCATGGGGCTTTCTTTTGCCAATCCGGTGGGATTGGCGGCCGGTCTGGATAAAGATGGTGAGTGCATTGACGCGCTGGGCGCCATGGGATTTGGCTTTATCGAAGTTGGTACCGTCACCCCCAGACCTCAGAGCGGCAATGACAAGCCCCGCCTGTTCCGGGTTATTCCGGCAGAGGGGATCATCAACCGGATGGGATTCAACAACAAAGGGGTTGATCATCTGGTGGCCAAGGTAAAAGAGGCCAAATATCAGGGGGTCATCGGCATTAATATCGGCAAGAACAAAGACACTCCCATCGAACAGGGAAAGGATGATTACCTGATCTGCATGGACAAGGTTTATGATCATGCCGGTTATATTGCCGTCAATATATCTTCCCCTAACACCCCGGGGTTGCGTTCGCTGCAATATGGCGAGGCGCTGGATGAATTGTTGGCCGCCCTCAAGGTACGTCAGCAAGAGCTGGCCGCTCAATATAAAAAGTATGTGCCGCTGGCGGTTAAAATTGCCCCGGATTTAAGCCTTGAAGAAATAGATCAGGTGGCCGCTTCGCTGGTGCGTAATGGCATTGATGGGGTTATCGCCACCAATACCACCCTCGAGCGCGAGATGATTTATGACATGCCCCATGCCGGTGAAGCGGGTGGCTTGAGCGGTCGTCCGCTGCAACACAAGAGTACCGAGGTGATCCGCCATCTGGCCAAGGCGCTCAATGGTGCTCTGCCAATTATCGGTGTGGGTGGCATTGATAGTGCCATGGCCGCCCGTGAAAAATTGGCTGCCGGTGCCAGTCTGGTACAAATTTATAGCGGCTTTATTTATAAAGGGCCGGGGCTGGTCAAAGAGATTGTGACCAATATTTAAGAAATAGATGGAGGAGCCCTTTATTTGACGTTGCTGATTTCCTGCATATGGAATAAAGTCAACTGGTAATTATCAAGTAAGGGCTCCAACATGTTTATCCAACCGACCGATAGCTGGCAATGGCACTATGATGCCCAGAATGACCGTCTGATGTTGGACCTGTCTGATAACATGTTATTTGCGACCGAGTATAAAGGGCGACAATTGGTGCCCAGTTCGTTTGCAGCCCAGCCTTTTTGTGTCGATGATGCCGCCCTCTATTATCAGTTGATGGATAAAGCAGCCGAACTTGAGTGGAGTATTCCGCATCAGGTTCAGTTGGTGCTTAATGCCATCGCGGTCAGTCGTTTTTATAAACCCCTGATGCCACAAAGCTGGTTTTTTAGTGAACAACATCCGCAAGTGATCCCGCAAAATGGTGATCTGGTCCTGATGAATACGCCCCATGGCAACGGCGAATTTATGGTCATTGAGGCAGAAGATCAGGCTAGCGTCTGTTTGAACCTCACTGCCGATCTGGTATTGACCACCAGTAAAACCTTGCCGCGTTTCGGGGTGATCAAGGTGATGAATAACCGGATGAAACCGCGTATTACCGTGACCGAGCAATATCGTCAGGTCAGTTGATATATATTCATCAATCTTTTTATCTCTGTGATTACACCGCTGCCTGTTTTAACTGTGGACACCTCAATCGCGCCTCGTTTCTGATCCTTCATTGATCCGCGAACATCTTGCCCATTCTCATTGATCTTCATGGTTGTGGTTCAGCCTCTCTTTAGGCTTGTTACATCTATTTGCACCTTGTGTTCTGACCCACGCAGTATCTTGCTCTTCCGTGCTGCAAGCATGGTGTCTCCCTCTTGTTTCGTTCTGCTTGTGTAGTGCCTCCACTTCAGCATCAACACATCACTCACTGAAGCGATTTTTTTCATACGACATTTTATGCTTGAAACGAGAGCTATTCTCACTTACATTTTGTTATAACATAACAAAATGGAGTTGCCATGAAGCCTCATATTCATCCTGATTATCGTTTGGTGCTGTTCCATGACACGGCGGCAGATGCCTTTTTCCTGGTCGGTTCAACCATCAAGAGCGATCGCTGCTATACGTGGCAAGACGGGAAGGAGTATCCCTATGTGTCGCTCGATGTTTCCAGTCAGTCGCACTCGTTTTATACCGGCAAGCAGAAGCAGGTTTCTAGTGAGGGGAGTGTGGCCCGATTCAACAAGCGCTTTGGCGCATTTTCAAGCAAGAAGGAGTCCTGAATGCAGGTCGTCTGTTCACTCAAATCCGCACGGGCACGTCATCCCGATTGTCAGTTGGTGCGTCGTCGGGGAAAATTGTTCGTGATTTGCAAAAGCAATCCCCGTTTCAAGGCTCGTATGAAGTGATCCGCTAAATGAGGTCTGGCCCCATGATCTCGCCATCGGGTAGTCATGGGGCCTTTTACCTTTTCGCCACCTATCAATCTGTTTCCATCCTGCTGTTTGCGCCGACTTTTGCATGCTCCAGCCCGCCTGATGAGGTATAATGCGGCACTATTTTTATGGGTTCCCCGTGAGCGTGATGAAAGAATTTTTTGCAACCTGCCCCAAGGGGCTGGAAAACCTGTTGGCCGATGAGCTGACCAATCTTGGCGCAGAGCAGGTCCGTGAGACCGTGGCTGGCGTCCACTTCAAAGGCGAACTGGCGATTGGCTACAAGGCCTGCCTGTGGAGCCGTTTTGCCTCCCGCATCGTGCTGGTGCTCTCCGAATTCCAGATGAACGACGATCTGGATCTCTATCTGGGCGCCCACACCATTCCCTGGGAAGAGCACTTCTCCGGTACCTCTACCATCGCGGTGGACTTTACCGGTACCAACCCCGCCATTCGCAATACCCAATATGGCGCGCTGAAGATCAAGGATGCCATCGTCGACCGCTTCACCAAGCGCGGTCACGTGCGTCCTGACGTGGACAAGAAGTCGCCGGATATTCGCATCATGGCGCACCTGGGCAAGGGCAAGGCCAATATCACGCTGGACTTGTCAGGCCCGGCGTTGCACCAGCGTTTCTATCGTCAAGGCACCGGTGAAGCACCCCTCAAAGAGAACCTGGCCTGCGCCATGATTGCCCGTAGTGGCTGGGCCGGTGAGCCCATGATGGACCCTATGTGCGGTTCCGGTACCTTGCTGATTGAAGCGGCCTTTATCGCCGCCGACATGGCGCCTGCGCTGCGCCGCGAGCGCTTCGGTTTCGATCGCTGGCTGCAGCACGATAGCGAGCTGTGGCAGAGCCTGATGATGGAAGCGCAAGTGCGTGCCAAACGCGGTATGCAACGTTGCGAAGTGAAGCTGTTTGGCTGTGATGCCGACCAGCGCGTGCTGCTCAAAGCTCGCGACAATGCCAAAGCGGCCGGTGTGGCCCATCTCATCACCTTCAAGCAGGCCGATGTCACCAAGCTGGAAAACCCGCTGCCGATGCCTGCCCCTGTTGAAGGGGAAGAAGGTCAAGGGGAGGCCCGCCAGGTCGGCATGCTTATCTCCAACCCGCCTTATGGCGAGCGTCTTGGCGAATTTCCGGCGCTGCTGGAAGTGCATCAGGCCCTCGGCGATGCCCTGCGTCGCAGCTTCCAGGGGTGGAGAGTGTCCATTCTTTCCGCATCGCCCGAGCTGCTCAGCTGTCTGCGCCTGCGCGCCGACAAGCAATATCGCCTGTTCAACGGCGCCCTCGAGTGTCAGCTGCGTAACTACCAGATCGCACTGGACTCCGTGGCTTCCCAAAAAGAGGTCGCGCAGGACTTTGCCAACCGTCTGCGCAAGAATCTGAAAACCCTCGAGAAATGGGCCAACAAAGAGGGCATTGATTGCTATCGCATCTACGATGCCGACTTGCCGGAATACAACGCCGCCATCGACCGCTATCAGGACTATCTGGTGGTGCAGGAGTATGCCGCGCCCAAGGACATCCCCGCCCAGAAGACCCGTCAGCGTCTGCTCGACATGGTTCAGGCCGCCATCAAGGTGACCGGCATGGATGGCGAGAAGGTGATCCTGAAGGTGCGCGAGCGTCAGGAAGGGAAACAGCAGTATCAGAAGCTCTCTGAAGAGCAGCACCGGATGGAAGTGCAGGAGTACGGCGCCCGGCTGTGGGTCAACCTCTACGACTATCTGGATACCGGCCTGTTCCTCGACCATCGTCAGACTCGCCGCATGCTGGGCCAGATGGCCAAGGGCAAGCGCTTCCTGAACCTGTTTGCCTATACCGGCAGTGCCACCGTGCACGCAGGTCTTGGCGGTGCCAGCGAGACCACCACGGTCGACATGTCCCACACCTACCTGAACTGGGCGCAGGACAACATGCGTCTTAACTCGCTGGTGGGCCGTCAGCACAAGTTTGTCCAGGCAGATTGCCTGAAGTGGTTGTCTGAAGCCGATGAGCAGTACGACCTCATCTTTATCGATCCGCCCACCTTCTCCAACTCCAAGCGGATGGATGAGAGCTTCGACGTACAGCGCGATCACCTGCTGCTGATGCAGCACCTGAAGCGCCTGCTGGCGGCGGACGGCACTCTGGTCTTCTCCAACAACAAGCGTCACTTCAAGATGGATCTGGCCGGTCTCGAGGCCACTGGTCTCAAGGCCCAGAACATCACCCAGAAGACGCGACCGAAGGATTTCGAGCGCAACCAGCACATCCACAACTGCTGGATCATCACCCATGCGCCGGAGCAAGGCGAGGCGTGATGCTGACCCTGTTTCATACCGACGGCTGCCACCTGTGCGAGCAGGCGTGGGGGCTGGTGGAGCAGGCAGGCCTTGCCGCCACCACCCGCCAGTGCGACATCATGGATGATGAGCAGTGGCTTGCCGCCTATCGGGTGCGCATTCCGGTGCTGCGTGACGAAGCAGGCCGCGAGCTCGGTTGGCCCTTCACACTGGCCGAGCTCAAAAGCTGGGCCGCCCGTCAGGGGTGAGAGTGATTTGACGATAAAACGGGGGCAGACCCAGTCTGCTGCCCGTTTTTTTCATATGAAATAAGGAACACACATGGCTCTTTTAACATTGCACGGCGCATGTCTGTCGTTCAGTGATTTCCCGCTGCTCGACAATGCCGAATTGACCATCGAGCGGGGCGAGCGCCTCTGTCTGGTTGGCCGCAACGGGGCGGGCAAGTCCACCCTGATGAAGGTCATTGCCAGCGAATTGCCGCTGGACGACGGGCGTCTGGTGCTGCAACAAGATTTGAAAGTGACCCGCCTTGAGCAGGATCCGCCTGCTTCCAGCGAGCTGACGGTGTTTGACTATGCCGCCGAAGGGCTGGCGGGGGTGGGTGAGTTGCTCAAGCAGTACCACCACATCTCCATGGAGCTGGCGAGCGATCCGTCAGATGCCAATATTCGCAAGATGAGCGAGTTGCAAGAGCAGCTCGATTATCAGAACGGTTGGCAATTCGAGACCCGCATCAGTCAGGTGTTGACCCTGCTGGGGCTGGATCCCGATGTGACTCTCGACAGCCTCTCCGGCGGCTGGCTGCGAAAAGTGGCGCTGGCCCGTGCGCTGGCTTGCGATCCCGACTTGTTGCTGCTCGATGAGCCGACCAACCACCTGGATATCGAAGCCATCAACTGGCTGGAAGATTTCCTCAAGGATTTTCGCGGCGCTATCGTCTTTATCTCTCACGATCGGGAGTTCATCCACAAGCTGGCGACCCGGATCATCGATCTCGATCGCGGCGCCATCACCTCCTGGCCGGGTAACTACGACGAGTATCTGCAGGGGAAAGAGGAGTGGCTGCGGGTCGAAGAGCTGAAAAATGCAGAGTTCGACCGCAAACTGGCCCAGGAAGAGGTGTGGGTGCGTCAGGGTATCAAGGCTCGCCGTACCCGTAACGAAGGTCGGGTGCGCGCCCTTGAGGCAATGCGGATGGAGCGCAGCCAGCGCCGCGAGCTGCAGGGCAAGGCCAAGCTGCAACTGGACGAGGTCAATCGCTCCGGCAAGCTGGTGTTCGAGACCGAAGGGCTGGGGCTGGACTTTGGCGATCGCACCCTGTTCAAGGGGCTCGATCTGCAGGTACTGCGCGGCGACAAGATTGCGCTGGTCGGCCCCAATGGCTGCGGCAAATCGACCCTGATCAAGCTGTTGCTGGGTCAGCTAGATGCCACTCGTGGCTCGGTACGTCAGGGCACCAATCTGGAAGTGGCCTACTTCGATCAGTACCGCGAACAGCTCGATCCCGAGCAGACCGTGGTGGACAACGTCGGGGAGGGCAAGCAGGAGGTGATGGTGCGTGGCCGCTCCCGTCATATCCTCGGTTACCTGCAGGACTTCCTGTTCGAGCCCAAGCGGGCCCGTACCCCGGTCAAGGCGCTCTCCGGTGGCGAGAAGAACCGGCTGCTGCTGGCCAAGCTGTTCCTCAAGCCGAGCAACCTGCTGATCCTCGATGAACCCACCAACGACCTCGACGTCGAGACTCTGGAGCTGCTGGAAGAGCTGCTTTCCGACTACCCCGGCACCCTGCTGCTGGTCAGTCACGATCGTCGCTTCATCGATAACACAGTGACTGGCTGCTGGTTGTTTGAGGGGAATGGCCGCATCAGCGATTACGTGGGTGGTTACGCCGATATGATGGCGACCCGCGAACAGCAGAACGCTCAACAACAGGCCAAGAGTGCAGCGGTCAAGGCGCCCGAGCCGGTCGTTGCCGCCGCGCCAGAAGCGCCGAAGAAGAGCAAGAAGCTCTCCTACAAGCTGCAGCTTGAACTGGAAGGGTTGCCCGCTCGTCTCGAACAGCTGGAAGCCGAGCTGGATGCGCTGCAAAGCGAGATCAACCAGCCAGGGTTCTTCTCGCTGCCGGCAGATAAAACCCAGCCGAAACTGGATGCGCTCAATGCCGCTGAAGCCGCGCTGGAACAGGCATTTGCTCGCTGGGAAGAGCTGGAAGGACTCAAAAATCAGGAGTAAGTTCCCTGTAATTAAAACTTAATCCAGTTCAGTGCCTTGTGTCACATAGCCCGGTTAGGGTGGAAGTTTTTGTTTGACCGAGTGCGCTCGCAGGAGTAAAGATGAAAGCGACCGATGCAGAATTGGTCGCTTTTTTTGTTCCACGAAGAGGGTCGTAGATGATGAAGAGACAGAAGCGGGACCGTCTGGAAAGAGCTCGTGCTCGTGGTTATCAGGCTGGCGTGGTCGGCAAACAGAAAGAAGCGTGTCCGTATCAATGCCTGGATGCCCGAGGGCATTGGCTTGGTGGTTGGCGTGACGCCATGGAAGGGCGGGGCTCAGGCCTCTTCATGAAGTAGCAGGTACTTCATCACTCATTACAAAAGGAAAGGGGCCGTTGTGGCCCCTTTGCGTTAATGTTGTTTTCCCACCAATCAGAGAGATCAGAATGCGGTGGTATCTTTGAACAGGCCCACTTTCAGGTCGGTGGCACTGTAGATCGGACGGCCGTCGACTTCGACCACACCATCAGCAATCCCCATCACCAGCTTGCGGTTGATGACGCGCTTGAAGGTGATCTTGTAGGTCACTTTCTTGGCAGTCGGCAGGATCTGGCCGGTGAATTTCACTTCACCTACGCCCAGAGCACGACCCTTGCCGGGGCCACCTTTCCAGCCAAGGAAGAAGCCAACCAGCTGCCACATGGCGTCCAGACCGAGACAGCCAGGCATCACAGGATCACCCGGGAAGTGGCAATCGAAGAACCAGAGATCCGGAGTAATGTCGAGCTCAGCCAGGATCTCGCCCTTGCCGTGTTCGCCGCCGTTGTCATTGATCTTGACGATGCGATCCATCATCAGCATGTTGGGGGCAGGCAGCTGACTGTTACCCTCACCAAACAGTTCGCCACGGCTGCAAGCCAGCAGCTCTTCACGGGTAAAAGAGTTCTTGCCCTGTTCGCACAGGGAAAGGCGGGCTTCCATGGTGGTATTGTCTACGGTCACGCGGTATTTCCTTCAAATGGGTCAAAGCCGAGCCAATTTAGCTTACAGTTGTTCGCTAAACAACTCCGATCACTTCATCAGCGGCCAAACAGGCGCCCCAGCAGGGATTGCAGCAGCCCGACTTTGGCAGTGGAGCCGTTCAACTCGTCCAACCGCTCCTGAATACGGCCAAACAGGGTATCGGGCATATCAGGCTCACCGGCGACACAGCCTGTGAGCAACTCGATGGCCTCTTCCACATGATCCACCGGGTGGATGTGGAACTGGCCTGCTTCAACCGCTGCAATCACCTCGTCAGAGAGGTTCAGCTGCTGGATGTTGGTGCCCGGCAAAATGATCCCTTGCTTGCCGGTGATGCCGTGGATTTTGCACACCCGGAAGAAGCCTTCAATCTTCTCGTTGACGCCACCAACGGCCTGCACATTGCCAAACTGATCGACCGCACCGGTCACGGCGAAGTGCTGATAGATAGGCTGACGGGCGAGGGCAGAGAGCAGGGCACACAGGCCGGTCAGGGAGGCACTGTCACCATCAATTTCGTGGTAAGACTGCTCGAACACCAGATTCGCCGACAGGGGGGAGGGGTTCTCTGCACCAAATTTGTTGGAGAGATAGCCGTGGATAATCATCATCGCCTTGGCGTGGATATGACCGGCCAGCTCCGCTTTGCGCTCGATATCCGCCACATCGCCATCACCAAGGTGTACGGTCGCGGTGAGGCGCACCGGCTCGCCGAAGTCATAAGGGTGACCGGAGACCTGAATGACAGACAGGCCGTTGATCTGGCCAATCTCTTCGCCATCGGTTTGCAGCAGAATCTGGCCATCGATAACCCCCTGATCGGACTGCTCAACCAGATAGTTGAGGCGGTAATCCTGCTCTTCCAGTGCGCCGCGAATATGCTCGTCGGTGACCACATCAGATTCCAGCTCCCGGGCCAGACTGTCAGCCATCCGCATGATGGCGGAGAGTTGCACTTCGGAGAGCGACAACCACTCCTGATGGTCACAGAGGCGGCTGGCATGACGACAAAGGGCGGCGAGGGCGGCTGGCGTGAGGTCCAGCAGGCTCCAGCGCTGGCGCAGCCAAGCCAGGTACTGCAGAAATTCCTGCAGATCCTCTTCAATATTCACCTCTGACACCAGATCCGCGCGCAGGAAGATGCGTTCGGACATATCCCGATCCAGCATCTGGAACTCGGCCACGTCGAGTCGGTCACCGACCAGGATCAGCTTGAGCTTGATGGGGGTCGCTTCAGGCGCGAAGAAGGGGGTCAGGGTTTTCCCTTCCTGATAGGCGTTCCAGTCCAGCTCGCCTTTTTGCATGGCATTTTTCAGTTTGAACCAGAGGTGTGGCTGATCCAGCAGCTCATCCAGTTGCAAAATGAGGTAACCGCCGTTGGCTTCGCGCAGCAAGCCTGGCTCCAACAGGTGCTGGTTGGCATAGACAGAGCCTTGTTCGGTCTGGTAGTTGATGGAGCCAAACAGGGTATCCCAGTTGAGATCACGGCCATAAATCACCGGCGCTTCCTGCGCTTCGTGGTGGATCAGCAGGTTGATCAGAATGGGGTGCTGGAACTCCAAACCCAATGCCACGTGAGCCGCCAGATCGGAGAGGAAATCATCGATTTTCGGATCATTGTTCTGCTTGCGCATGATGCGGGTTACGATGCGTTCGGCATCGAGATGGTGGCTCAACAGCTTGAGCAGCTCGCCAACCATTTCGCAAAACTCAACGCCGGTGCCCGGTTGCAGGCGCAGCCAGATAGGCTTGTAGGGGTTGTTCAGATTCTCGGTGTAGCAGAGATCAAACAGGTCACCATCCTTGCCATTGGAGTCGGCAATCAGCGTCTGGCAAACTCCTTCGTAATCTGCGCCGGGGAACCCGTTGAGCAGCATGACCGGACAGTCACCATCAAAACTGGCAAGACGCTTGATGCCGGAAATGGCTCTGGGTTGCAGCGCAGCAAAGGGGATAGGTTCAAGCTCGCTGAGCTTGGTGAACTGTTCAATCGCAAAAGCGGGTTTTAATTGTTCTGATGTTAATTCAGCCACTTAAGACATCCGGTCGAAGATAGGATCAATTGTTGCCATTATACACAGTTCAATAAGTGGTGACAGGAAACAAGATATGCCATTTAACATAATATACATTATGCGCAGTGGTGGATATCTACGTTTTGGAGGTTTTTTCGATGAAACACAGCCGTCGCCCACAGGATCGACTCTCGCTGGATGCGTTAACCGCCGGTGTCGACCTGTTGGCACAACTGCGGCGCCATCGCTTTCGGCGGCTGGATATCACTGTGCCCGATGACCACCAGTTGCTGTGGTTCGACGTGTTCCCGTTGGCCGGTGCGTTGGCGCTGGTTCATCGGGACACCCCGTTGTGGGTCTGCCGCTGGCGGGTGGTCGACCGTGTGGCAGTTATCAACGACTGGCGGTCGTTTTGGTACACCCATCAACAGGATTTTGCCCATCTGCCGCTGGAGGCGATTTGTTGGCTATCCAGTCGTTACCAGGTGCAATGGGCCGCGCCCAGTGGCAGGCACTTTTGGCAGCGCTGCATGCGGGAGGCCCGCGCCCGTGGCCTGTCGGTGAACGCTGGTGCTATCGGACAGCCCTAAACATTGCTCACCGGGTTGGATGGCTCAGGCATGATCGATTGGCGCGACCTCGCGACGTGCTGCATGCAGAACATCAGACAGTTCCCCTGGACTGATCCGCCGCACCACATCCACAGGCCTGGCACAGCCTAGCCAACTATTGGCCGACTGGAACCAGATCGCTAGCGCCACAGGACCGCGCTGGGTTTGCAGGACGCTGATGATCTGGTCCAGTTCCGGCGATGCTGGCAGGTTCAGCTCGGCCAGACTGAGGACATACCCTTTGGCCAGCAGTTCGTCGCGGGTTGCGACCCTAAAAACGTGCTCGGCTATGACCGGTTCACGTTCGGCCAGAAATTCCGGATCAACGGGGTCCGTTGAATCGCTGAAATCGTCCCAATTGCCCATATTTTGCGTCTGCTCCGTTAGAGATGTTGAAGGTCAAAATGGAGATGTTGAAGGTCAAAAGTCACGTAATCTTTACAAATGATGCCGATAAATGGGGTTATCGGCATCATTATTGGTAACTGTTACCGTAATTATATTGATGACCGGCCATCCGCCTGTCCGCCGCCCGCCAGCGGTCGTCGCCCAGTCGCACGGCCCTGCGCCTGCGGCGCCTACCTGTTCGCCATCAGCGCATCTGCGTCCTGTTGCAGATACCCTACCAGATCAGCATCACGTATCACCCACTGGGCCACATCATCTCCAGCGTGAGCCAGCAGCAGCACGTTGGCGCCCTCGACGCGATACGCGGAGAACGTGTCCAGACTCGCATATCCCCCGCCCTCCCCCAGTTCGACGCGGTATTGGGGATGACCGTTCACCACTACTCGGGAGCGGAAAAATGCCTCCGGGATCGGTGGCGGCAGGCTGGGCTCGGCACTGGAGACTGCGGCGGACACCGCCTCCTGTTCGGCGGTGGTGACGGTGGCTGCCTGTTCTGACGGGGTATCGCCCTGCCCCTGCTGCCAGATGGACCAGAACGACCAGGCAAATAGGCTAACGGCCGTCAACAGTGACCCGATGAGCAGTGCAAATTTTTTCAGTGGCGGCCGGGATTTGTGGGTATGCACCTCGGCCGAGGTGTACAGCTCATACAGGCTCTTATCGAACGGTTTTTTGGTGATCAGTGCGTTTTTCTCTCCCTGGGATGGCTCAGGATCCTCGTTACATGAGTTCCACTCGAAAATCTTCCGGTGCTCCATGCCGAACGGCCTGTACGCGTGCAGGTGCCGCCCGACAGTTTTACGAGCCAGCACATCGATCAGTCTGGGGTCTGGAGTCATCAGGATCAGGTCGATCCCTGCGTGACGATGTTCGTTCAAAAAATCAACATGAGGTGGAACCTTCGCGCCACTGGGACGAGGCGGCATGATCTTTTGGCATTCGTCTATCACTACGATGGCCCCGGACGGCAGCTGTGGCCATGCGGTCGGGTCCTCCAGTGGGAAACACCGCAACCGGTCAAAATTCAACCCGTCGATGTTGCAAAACAGGGGCCTGATCCGTTCTGCATTGGCATTGTCGCGGATCATCTCAACCGCCAACAGCGTTTTGCCGCTCCCTGGGCGGCCGGTGATGAGGGTGATCATAGGCTAACTACCTCACACGCATCGTGGTCAGCGCCGCCATGGCGAGTCGGGCGGCATAGGCCGACAGGATCAGGTTGATGCACAGATCAATGCGAGCCAGCCCCAGCAGCCCCAGCGCAGTTGCAGGCAGACCGGTGACCAACGCCCGGATCTCCGAGGTAGCCAGCGACAGAATGGCGTCGAGTCCCTGATAGGAGACGACAGCAACACCCAGCGCGAGCAGAATTCTGGCCACGAAATTTCCGGCCGTTAGTGTCCCAAACGCACCCCACATCAGCTAGACCTCCCGACGCCGACGATCACGATCGACAAAAATCCAAACAGCGCCAGCAGACGCAGAACTGGCGCAACAGCGCTCTCGATCAGCCCGCACAGAGTCCCGTAATCGATGGAGAAATTTTGTCCCATGACAGGGACAACGGTCGGCGCTGGGCACTGGCGAGGCAGCCAGCCGCTGCCCCAGTCGTAAAAACGCCGCACATCGATCACATCCGTGGGCACATCGGCCATCGAGGCCAGATCGGTCTGAGCCTCAGGGTCCGGATCCGGGTTGGGTTTAGTCCCCTCGCCCGGGTTTGGGGCAGTCTCATCGACCGTGACCGGCTCAAAAATGTCCGGGTAAAGCCCGGGGGCAATTTGCAACGCGGCGGGGTTGGACAGGACCATATCGGCAAACTCCAGATCGCTGATAGCGCCACCGGTGAGGGGTTCGGAACGAACGTCATTTTGTGACCAGGATTTTCTGTATGCATAAATATCAACCGGCCCCAGCGGCATAGAGGGCGCTCCCCAGGTTGTATAAAAAACGCCTGATTGTACGGTCGGGGTTGAACCTGGATCAGCCCACTGGGCAACAGTTGGATCAGGCCCAGCAGTACGGAATGTCCAGTACGAGGAATATTTTTTAACGCACGGGAGGCCAGGGAACGTCTTTACCGAACTGCCGTTCAGGGGCAAAAAAACGTAATCGCTTGGACACTCCCCGGCGGGCACCGCCGGTTTTTCCAGCCACCCGTTGATCAGATCGTACCCGGCGTAGGACGCTGCGGCGGTGATGGCTCCGACCGCCGCACAGCGAGCGGCCCCTGCTGGTGACAGACAGGCGCGACCGAATCGCGCCAGCGCGTCAGGCACGACCCGTAAAACGCGGTTAACCCTGACCGCGTTCCCGAATCGGTCCCTGGCATCAATAACAGCGCCGACGGTTCGGGCGGTTCTGTCGATGCTGGTGACGCCGACGATCCTGCCGGTGGTGCCGTTGGCCACCCGGACGGTGCCGGCCCCGGGGAACAGCTCGACAACATCGGCGTGCACCGGTGCAGTGAGTGCGATCAGTGATAGAGCAGCCAAAACGCTCCGATTAGTGCTGATACGTAGAGCCACCATTCACTCCCCATAGTTGGCCTCCGATATAAATCCGATATAAAGAAGGGGGCCGCTGCGGCCCCCTATTCGTTACTTAAACGCGCCGCGTACCCAGGTGAACGTCCGGATTGTCACGTACACGCTGAGACAGGCCAGCCCGATCGTGGTGATCTGAGTGACAGCGCCGGTGATCGCGGTGGTGATTGAGGTCAGGTCCATATAAAAACTCCATTGCATTGATCTAGCGGATGGCTCTCCGCAGTTGACGTAGAACCCACGCGGTGGCCCAGAGCAGGCCGATGGCCTGCACCAGTTCGACCGCCTGCGCGGGGGTAATGCCACGGAGCAGATCCATTGTCAGCCCCCCAGAATCGGTGTTGTGGCCAGCCGTCCCTCTGCCAGCATCAGCCCCGCTGGCGACGAGACGACCGGCAGCGCTACGAGGGTGCCGACGAGGCCCAGCAGGCGCCGTTCCTGAGCGGAACCGGCAAAATTCTCAGGACAGAGAACCACAAAAAGATCGGCCTCGGCCTCCAGGATCAGCAGGTAGGCGGGATCCGCATCAGTGGCACTGCGCTCGATGCGATCGACGTGGGTCAGCACCGCGTGCAGGACCAGACCGAGGCTGTCAGTGACGATGGCCATCAGGTCCGCACCTCGGGATCCCGGTACTGTGTGTCCAGCACGCGGGCCCCATCGATCTCGTGCCCCGGCACGACGCAAAAACCCATTTTTTCCCCGACCAACCGCTCAAAATGAGCCACGGGATCGGGCAGGAGTTGCAGTGCTAACGGCGGGATGACGATCGCGACATCGCCCTCTGCTGTGCGCACGATAACGGCAAAATCCGGTGCATTTTTAACGCCGGCCAGCACGCCGGTGACAGTAGCGGTTGCGCCCATATCACAACCCCAGGATCTGTTGTTTGGAGTCCAGCATCAGCGCAAAACCAGCGCCGCGTTTGCCGGTGTAGCTCTGCACCCAGACAGGCAGGTAGAGCACCTGGCCACGCAGCCCCTCGAGCTGACGCGGCAGACCTGCATCGACGGCGGTCTGCGGCAGACGGACCTCGACCAGCTCGCTGGTCTCCCCGCCGTAGGCATCAATACTGGTGACCCGGACACCGACCGTGTGGCGAATGATCTGCTGCTCGCCGTTGCGGAATGAGTCCTGCTTTACCCCGGCGATCTCACCGACCAAATACAGGCCGGATGCGCCGACAGTGGGTTGGGTTTTGTCATTCATCTGATGAGTCCTTTTTGGTAACAGTGACTGAAATTAATGTCATAAGACCCCCTCACACCAGCCGTAGCTGCGGATGGCGGGGTACGGCGGGAACGCGCAGATCGGCGACCTCTGACTGGACGACGATCAGATCCCAGTCGACCTCGGGCGGGAACAGCCCTGCGTGGGAGCTCAGACCGTGACCGGCCGAGCGGTCGAGGAATGCAAAAATTTCGGCATCGGTATCAGGGCGCTTATCGACCGGACCACAGAGGCCATCGTCGGAGCCGATGCAGTCGACCAGACCGTCGCCCACGGCGCGGCGGTGACGGTGCGGTACGGACATGAGATCCTGATCGTCCAGCCAGCGGGACAGATCGGCCGGTTTGAACCAGCTAGGCGCGGAGCTGACTGCCTGCACCTCGAGCACCGACCGGAGAGAGACCACGACACCTGCCGCGAGGCGGCTCTCAGCGGTCCCGTCACAGGACTGGAGGGCAGCCAGCGAGATCCCCGCATCGACGAGCTCGCCGATCGTCCGGTACCACGTGGCCTGGGAGGCGGGAGGCGAACGCTTGGCGGCTGTCCAGCCGCGATCGATGATGCACCGCAGGTGGGTCAGGGCGCGGCGCGTGCCCATGCTGCGGGCACGCCCAACGGCATTTTCCTCGTAATAGGTGGTGATTTTCTGCTCGAGTTCAGTCTCATTTGCGAGCGACATAGACGGGTCTCCCCAGAGTGCGGTTAGGACTGGGCGCCAAACATGTGCCCAGAGGCTGTGTACAAAACTTGTTCCGGCATCAGCGAGCTGGCGCTCGCAGCGGATGAGATCGACGGCGGTGCCGTCCCAGTCGGTGATACCGAGGCGTTCGAGCTGACCGACCAGCCCGCGGCGCAGCGTTCTGGCCTCGAGGCGCAGCAGCTTTTCGCAGTAGGCCTGATAATCGGGGTCGGACAGGGCCTCGACCCGGGCTGCCAGAGCGGCGTTACCGGGGTCGCGACGGAGTTCCTGAGTCAGGCGTTTTTCCTCCTCTCGGGCCTCGGGCCCCTTGGGGTAGGCAGCCCCGCGCTGGTGCTCGGAGTTCGGGTTGATGTAGGTCGTATCGCCAGATTTGGCGAGGATCTTCTGCTCACGCTCGGCGTAGGTCCCCGTAGAACCGGCGGCGTGAACGTGCCCGATCTGCACGTGACTGATGCGTTTCAGCAGGGCGCTGACGTCAGCCACGGTGGAGCAATGCACGCCAGAGGTCGAGTCGACCCTCATGACCACGCAGCCAGCTACATCAACCCGAGCAGCCAGGTCTGGGCAGCCACGGACAAACGCGCTCATCGCTATCGGGAGGGCCTGACCGAGCGTGTGGATATTGCTATAACCGTTGAAACCGTAGGTAATTTTGGACGGGTTTATTTTCGCGGATACGTAGGGGTCTAACCCCAAACGCGAATTGCCACGAGGATAAATTTTTATCGCCATCGAGCCAAGATGGGACTTGATGGACTCGAATGGAGTTTTCAGTTCGTCCGTGATCACCGACCCGTCGGGCTGGAACGAGACCTCTGCACACAGGCGCAGGTCAGGCACCAACGAGGCCAGTTTTTTCAGATCGACGTCAAAAGTTTTTTCGGTGGAGAGGCTGACGATGCCGTCGGATTCGACCGCATCGGAGGAGCCCACACAGCAGCGTGGGTCGAACAGGAACCGGAATCTGAGCTCAACGAAATCGTTGAACGCCACGAACCCGGCCAGCGCCGTTTCGATGGCCGAACTGAGAGGTTTTTTTTGTGATACGGGCTGTGATACGGGGTCCATGCGCCTATCCGAGACAATGCTAATGAAAAAAATCCGGCCTCGGCGCCAAGGCCGGACCAACAACAGTTTTTTCATTACCCCGGAGGGTGCATCGCCCGAAGGCGTCATATCCCGAAGGATTTGATTGAGACACGAATGTGTCTCGAACTGACCGCTCCACATAAAACGTGGAACTCGAGCATCCTGCCACAGGGTCAGACGGAACACAACCGATTTTTACAGGTGAAAACAGACCCCAAATAGGCTAAAAAAGAGTCTCAAACGACATCGAATTTATCACGGTGAGAATTGGGTGGGAGATTATAATACTCCCACCCGACCCAACCACCCTCCCCCAGACCGACCCGACACACAACAACAAAAACCGCCCCTACGGGGTCGCGCTCTCTGCCGCTGGGCAGGCCGACCGGCGTGGGTGGCCGAACGAATGCCACCCGTGCGGACGGCAGAATCAGGGCTCTGGCTCACCGGCCACCGCCCGGTTGAACTCGGCGAACTCCGGTGCCTGCTCCTCCCAGAGCTCAATGGCCAGAGACAGCTGCTCGATCAACTGCTGATTGGTGTCATAGTCATCAACCAGAGTATCCATCAGCGCCAGGGCCTGCTCGTACTCCTCTCGGCTAGAGATCTCGGTCATTCTGCCACCGGTGCCAGCTGTGCCAGGGTCGCGGAGCGAATCGATTCCAGGATGGAGGCCGCATGTTCTGGGGGGATGGGGGCATCGAACCCAGCTACCAGGGCGCGAATATGCGAGTCCAACGCGTCAATAGCAGCACGATCAAACGTGACCGTGACAGTGCGTGCTCGCTGCCGTTGCCTGTATCGAGCCTGTTTTTGCGCTGGGGTCAGTGCCGTTCCGGTGCTGGGGCGGCCACGGCGGCGGGGTGTGGGGAGCAGGTCGTGGGTTTTGGTATCGTTGGGATCGCGCATCGGATATCCATTCTGGTAACGGTGACCAAAATAGAATAGCACTATTTATGGTAACTGTGACCAAAAATAAAGGCAGGCATCAACGTGCCTGCCCTGATGTAAGAGAACGCAGATCTAGATCAAGGTCGGCTTACCATCGATGAACACGAGGCGCTTGCCATCTTCACGGGGGGCAACACGTGGGAGGATCGTGTTGGTGTCACCGAGGACATAAGAACCGGACTTCAGATAGAAATAGGCATCCGGGGCATCTTTTTTGGGGTGCAGGACGGAGCCTTTATCTGAACGCATTACATAAACGCCGTACTGGCCGGCAGGCAATTTCATTACATTGGAAAATTCCGTGCCATTAGCGGGCCGGACCACCTTGATGTAATGGTTAAAGCTCTTGTATGCAGGGTCAAAACAGCTGAAGTCAAAGTTACTTTTTGCTAGAAAATCAGCATTTTCGCACACATACGCATCTAGATTAGGCTTAGCAAAATAACCGTTTAAGGCTTTGAACTCTTCCGGATCTTCAGGCCTCTTCTCGTAATTGGCTTTCAACACACGTAACACAGTCGCAGCTGACCGATAATCTTCACCCAGCTGTAGTTTGGCGGTGAATACTTTAGCCGCGTCCAAAGGGTATTGATCAGCTAGACCTGAGATGAATCCCAGTCCAAGTCCTAACGTTCCGCCACCTAATGAACCAAGGCTTCCGCTGAGATCGTTGGCCAGCAGCATGGCATTGCTGCTCGAGGTTACGAGGGTGTCGAATTCCTGGCTGTAGCTGTTGTCCACAAGTAAATATGGATAACCAGCATAAGCAGCTACGTTCAACGCAACGCTCTTGCTCTTATCCTGAACGAATGGCTGTCCCAAATCTTTGGGGGTGGAGGAGCACCCGGTTATAGCTGCAATCGAAAGCACAGATGCAACAAAAATATTCCCTTTCATTTTTCTCTCACAGAGCCGGGAGCACCGGCAAGTTGTATACGGAGTCATTTGATTTTGCGGGGGATTCTAATGGAAATATTTTCGCGCGATCTAGGCCTGTCTCTATTTTTTCTCACAGAACGTGATGGAGATAGACAATGACGCCTAGTGGTGGGTGCTGAGAGTGAAGTGATACACCGCGCATAATAGACATTATGTTACGGGCGCTCTGCACCCTGCACGATGCTGCTGCGCGTCCCACGTGCTGTGTGCGCCGCGTCCTTGCGATGCTGGCGCATTATTTCGCAAGGAAAACCCTCAACATAATGCTCGCATTATGCGCAATGATGGGTACGGTAGGACGGAATGAAGAGAATTGAACAATGGAGCCGCTTTGATGTGGCTGACGGCTTGGCCACCGAGGCCGACATGGTTGCCTATCTGCAAGCAGCTCTTGAAGATGGTGATCCGGCGCTGCTGAAAGCTGCGTTGGATGATGTAGAACGTGCTCGCGCCAAACTGCGTGGCCTACCGCGCTACACACTGGAAGAACTGCTGTCACAGTGTGACCCCAATGCCACGTCACCAGGTGAAATGAACTGGGAACCTGAGGTGGGTTTAGAGCGTCTGGATTATCTGCCGGAGTTGCTGGCTGGATTTGACCCCATAGGTCCAGACACTTTTTCCCGCTTAGGGTTGTGATACCCGACTGCGCAGAAATTCCCGGGGTGAACGCTTAACCATCCCCTCATATGAGCGAGGCGTGGCGCGGCTTCTGAGGTATGATCGCCATCCTTGACCAGCTAATACCCAACAGACTATCCCCAT
>NZ_JBFODM010000024.1:0-15382 GCF_040908325.1 Aeromonas sp. R4-1 | reverse complement strand
ATTTCCATTTCACGATACCTGTAGCAGTTCCGACCAACGGGTTCTCTGGTGCAGATCACCTCGTTGTCAGCCGACAATCGAGCTTGTTAGGGCGGGATTTCCATTTCACGATACCTGTAGCAGTTCGGGCCAGCGGATGCTCTGGTGCAGATCACCCCGTTGTCAGCCGACAATCGAGCTTGTTAGGGCGGAATTTCCATTTCACGATACCTGTAGCAGTTCGGGCCAGCGGATGCTCTGGTGCAGATCACCCCGTTGTCAGCTGACAATCGCCATCACTGGATGGGCTGGTTTCCATTTCACGATACCGATAATGCGAATTTGCTGGAAAGTGCTGACATCCGGCAGTAAATGAGCGACGTAATCTTGTCATTGAACACCTCAGGTCATGGTGGCGACTGTACCACCTAAAATGGTGTCCGGGATGATTAGACCACTACAAGGGCAAGGTTAAGCCTCTCGTCAACATTTAGCCCTTTTAGCCTATAGGTTTTCGGCACCCGCCAACGTAGTCGCAGTTGGCCAGGGTCAGAGTTCTATTTCACAATACCGATAATCTGATCCCTTGCTGCCACTGAGGTGAAGATCGACTCGTTGTCAGCTGACAATTGCTACGGTGTGCAGAGATGGATTTCTAGTTAAACGGCAAACGAGATCTGAGATCCGTTTGGCATTTCAACATTGAGCTGTAGTTTTCCCCCAGCAGCCTCGACCCAGCGTTTAAGATCCATCAGTGTAACGTCCTGTACTGATGGTGTTTGATCGCAAATCATGGGTTCGGTGCCAGCCTGGGTCAGCATTTCACGCAGTTGGGTGAGATGAATCTCCAGTCGCATTTGCTCTGCTTTTTCCCTGGCCTGAGTGACAACGTCGGGCATTTCTGTGGTCAATATTTCGTCAAGCGTGCGTGCCATGGCTACCTCAAAAGAACACTCGATGGACTGGATCCTGAAAAAGTCATTTTGCGCTGAACGTAAGTGGCTAAGTTCTGTGCAAGATATGAGTAGTATCACCGGTGTGGACTGAGGTGTCTACGAATGGGCTCCAATGGAGCTTTTTCGTGTTTGCTGCGGCTATGCCGCCAGCAGCTGTACCAGTTGTAGGAGAGCTGCGTTGTTCCATTTCTCACTACCGATAATGGTGTGAGATTGATGTGGTGATAGGTGTATGGTCGCGGAATGAGGTATTGCTGTTGAATCTTGAAGCTATCGATGAATTGTTACGGTTGGATCACAGAAGTGGGGCGGTGAAAACAGTCAGTAAAACAATGTCAGCCAAGCTGAGCTGACTGACATTAGGTTATCGTATAGCTCTTTTCTTTGTTAACGACATAGACAGTGGAAACTCCACCTTGTCCTAGAACTTGGTTGCGATTTTAGTTGACCACGACATTAAACAAATCTGCACTCTTGAGCTTGAAGGTACAGCCTTGCTCGATGAGTTCCTCCCGGTTGGCCAGTACCAGCGGGTAGAGCAAGGGATGTTGTTGGTGTTCACCGTTATAGCTCACCTGCATCCGTTCCAATGCGTAATGTACTAAGGGGATCCGTTGGCTGAGCAATAGCTGGTTCCCGGTCATGGCATAGTCTCTGGCAATGATGGCCTGCTGTCCCTCGCTGAGGCCTGGATTCGGAACGACTACAGCGGTCACTTGGGTGTTCCACTCCAGATCTTGATCCCGGCCGTGAGGGGAGGCATCCAGCAGATCCGGTTCGCCCCGAAAACGACTCATCACAAAGTCCAGATATTCCCCTTTCTTCTCGCAGTAGGCACGTACGTGCCAGCGGATCCCGTCATAGACCAAAGTGTGAGGCACGATATTGCGGCCACTCTGCTCCTCTGAACTGAGGGATACGTAATCGACATCGACCCGCAGTTGGCCGCGCGCCGCTTGCACCAAGCCACGCACGATTTTCGGGTCGATATGGCGGTTTGGCACATCCAGGATCTCGATGTGGCCGTAGCGCAGATCCATCAGCGGCAGTGTCAACAGGCCCGCTTCATGTTGGCGCTGGTGCTGCTTTTCACGGTGTAGCAGCATCAGGTACTCATCCACTTTTCCCTCACTAAAGCGCGGGACAAAGTGCTCTGTGGGTTTGTATCCCTTCAGGCTTCTGTCATAGACCAGCCCTTCCGGTGAGTAGTGGGTCAGGTAGTGGTTGATATCCCGCGACGCCTGTTGGCGGCCGATATTGAAGGCGGTCATCAGATGGTTGGTGGTCAGCCGTCCCTCCCACTGCAAGACGATCTCCAGCAGACGAAAACGAAGGGTTTGATCCCAGGTGAGCTCTTTGGGTGCCATACGTGCTCCAAAATGCGACATGTTTATGTAACCAGTATCGGCATGAGTATACAGGCTACATATACTGAGTCCATCGAAATGAGCGCCAAAGGAGCATGCCATGAACGGGAAGCTGGATAGTGCGTACAGCCATCACGCCGCGTGCCGGATGCAGCAGCGCGGTATTGCTCCCGAGCTGGTAGAGCTGCTGCTGAGCATCGGACGTTCTTCTTATCACCAGGGACGCGAACTGGTTTATCTCGATCGCAAAGGCGTGACGATGCTGCAAGCCGAGTACGGAGTGCCAGCGGAATGCTGCCAGCGGCTGCGCGTTCACTATCTGGTACTGCAAGGCGGTGAGATTGTCACCGTCGGTCATAAAGCCACCCACTTCAAACGCGATCGTCACTGAGGCGCTATGAACTCAAGTCTGTTATCAGGTCAGGCGGCCATGCCCCTGATCAAGGGGATATATTGCCTACTGCCAGCCGAGCGAGCTAGGGAGCTGACCGTTCTGCTTGCCAAAGGCACGTGTCACCAAGAGGGTGAGACTTCACCACTGGCGGTGGTGGTGGCATTGGCTATCCATGTCGAACAACATAGGCTGGATTGCACGTCACAGCCCATCTATCTGGGGCGTGAGCAACTGATGGTCGGTGCTGCTGATTTGCTGGGGGAGGATGCCTGCTTTGAAGATCAGGATGCGTTTCGTCTGTTGGCGCTGCTACTCGACAAATTGCTGCGAGGAGTGCGTGGCAGTCGCCAGGCCAAGCTGGATGGACTAACTGTAAGCGTCATGGAGCAGCGGGCGCTGGCAGCCACATCTCCGAATAGCGGCGCCGTGGTGCGCGGCAGCTGGCGGCGCAAGTCACGCAATCAGCTGGGCCATGCCAGCTGGCTGGATGTAGTGGAGGCAGCCCTCTGGTGCTTCTGGCATGGTGACGATTTGGCAAGCGGCGAAGTGCTACTCGGTGTGCTGCTGGGCAGGGATGAGCGGGTGCGGTTGGTCTATGGTCTGTTAACCGGGGCTTTCTATCTGTCAGATCGGACGGATTGAAGCCGAGGGGCCATCGCAGCCCGCCATCTTGCGACTGATTAACCAGCCAGCTCAACCACCGGATAACAGGCATCTCCCCACAGGGTATCGGGATGGGTCATCATCAACTCGATGATCACCGGCACCAGTTTGCCGAGCAGGTTGGCGCAATCCTTCAGTTGTTTGCGATTGACCGAGCTGTTCCAGGTCGCACCGCCATGAATTAACTGGTTGCGCAGGGTATAGAGGCGGTTAAACACCACGCCCAGCAACTGTGGGGTGTTGCTGCTGGCGAGGGCCTGGGTTGCCATCTTCTTGCCTTGTGCCAGCCGCTCCTTCCACTGAGCTTCGCTGATCTTGCCGCTCTGATAATCCCAGAAGCCTTGCAGCACAAATGGGGTGTCCAGCAGCATGCGGATACTGCCAGAGAATTCTTGCCAGACGAGTTGCTCGATCTGCTTATGCTCATCTAGGTCACACAGTTTCTCCAGAAAGCCTTTGAAGGTCTCCTGTTCCGAGAGGCGACGATCATCATCGATTTCAGTGGCATAGGCCGCATTGAACGCAATCCAAAGAAAGATAAAGCGGCCATCTTCATCCTCGGCGATTTCGGCGCGTTGCAGCCAGCTTAATGCACGATGAACTCGTAGGTTGAGGTTGCTGGGAGAGTGTTCACGCAGCGTCCGGTGACGGTATTTCAACTGTTCAAAATTCAACGACGATCTCCTTCTCAATCAGATGAATAGCCAGCTTCTGTAACCAGGACCACTGCACACAGTATTACTACGATCTCAACAGGTTTGTGACGAACTGGCTGGATTAGCAAGGGGTAATAACAACGCTTACTTTCGGATGACATCCTTCAGCTTAGCGATGGTCAGCTCCACCAAGGTGGCCGACGTTTTTTCCAGTGGGGCATGGTTGCACTCGGGACATGCCTCAAACCAGGTGTGGCCACGTACCATAACGTCGCTCTTGGGAGCAACTGTCTTGTGCCAGCCGCAGTGGGGGCAATGAAAGGTAAATGGATGTGGTGGTACAGGCATGATGTTCCCCAAAAAGGTCCCTTTTGGCTTAGCCTATCATGGTTCGATATGGATGGGCGCAGCATCGATCACAGACTTTCTGCAATATCTACATTCAGCTGAAAATACTAAATGTGCAAAACACCGGTATCGACGCTCCACGCTAGGCTCGGTACAGTCTGTTTGGTTCATATTGAAGGAAATACGTGATCAGTAACCGATCGGATTTGTGGTAACAGTATTGAGTATTGTCTGCATTTTCTAAATAGCTGCTCCTAATAGTGCTACATCTTGCCGAAACCTTGCCGTGTAAGGCATATTAACTATCAGGTTACAAAGCCTGACGTGACAATGCTTAGACCTCGATGTGTGCTTAATGCCTCTCGTTGAGGCTGTGCGAGAGCAGTACTCTACTATTCGGAACAGCTATTTAGGCGCACTCATGTGTGGTTTTCTACCGTTAGCAGACATTTAGACATCGGCGCTGACAGATAACAGGAATTCCCCACAACCGTCATAAAATTAGTAACTAGATTTGTGCATGTTGTCACCCCTCCCAAATCAACTACAAGAGGATGTGACAGAAACAAATAGTGACTTAATCTGAGGAGTTATAGTTTTCTGCAAATCGATATATTTATTTTCACAAACTCATCCCATGACACTATATCCGCGAATTGCTTTTTATAATAGTCTCCAATTCGACAAATAATTGGCCGCATTTCATATATACTGCATAAATTAGTATCCTCAATCAAGTGACGGCAAACTCCATCACCACGGTCGAGAAAGTGGCCTTGAGGGTTTTCGTTTACCCTGCGGCAACATTTGCCACATGCAGTGCATGGAAAAGGAGTTAGCAGTTCGTCAGTCATTATCATTAGATGCCTAGCAATTGTTAGATTCACACCAGTGTACGAAACCGAAGGGAAAAATGGTGAGTTAATAGCTATTTTTAATCGAGCTCTAATTCTATATATTTGGTGTTTTCTATCATCCCTGTCTTTTTATAAAGAGTAACTTCAGGCATGTCGATTATTTCAATGCTGTCATCCATGTTAATTAAATCATCTAGCAATAACCCTGCAATTTCTAGCTGCGTTTTACTCATGTTCTCCAGGTTTGCTGACTTTATTATTTGCTCCATAGAAAGCAAGCTGCTACCCATATTAAAAGCATTGTTAATTAACTCAACATATTGTCTTTTTATGTTTTTGGCGACATCCGTAGTCGCAATTAAATTATCGCAAGAAACTATTACTTTATTTTCTTGGATCAAGCCATCTATCAGTTTGTTGAATTTCTCTCTAGATTTTAGTCCGGATTTTATATATATGTCATTTAGATGGACATAATAATCGCTATCTATTAATGAATAGATTTTTCTTTCATTTGGTTCAATTAAAGAACCGATTGCCGCTATACCCCATAAAATACTAAGTACAGTTAATATTTCTTCTGAGTAATTAGGGAAAAGCCAAGTAAGAATGGCTCCAATCATTATCGTACCAGCAGTGACATCTAGCAGTTCACTCATTTTATTAAAGTGATAATTTTCAAAAAATGCCTTGAGAAAAGTGAATGTAGCAAAGAATGCAAATACAGAAAATATAGTATCTGCTTGTCTTTGGAATATCCAAGCAGAGATAGATGCTATTACCGCAAAACCTATAATTTGTTTTAATGCTTCTTTCATGGCTTTAACACCCTCCATTAATAATAAATTTTATCATATGGCGGACTCGGTCTAATATAGAATGAGTCCGCGGGAAAACTACTTATTTGGGTGCGATATGTCGTAAGATACGGCACCATTTTGCATACTTATTATGCTTTCTTCTTTTATTTTTTCCTTATTTATAAAAATAGTGTTTTCTTTTTTTATCCACTCATCTTTATTATTTTTAAAATAAAGCTCGATGAGAAATGCTATGTTCTCATCTTTCTGGTCTTTAATGTTAAGTTTACCACCAATAAACTGAACTCTCTCTTCAGCTTCAACCTTTAGTATATATTTATCAACTAAAGTGGATTGTGCGTTAATTATTTCGTCAAGATTTTTTGGCTCAACTAGGAAGTTGTCTAGTATATGACACAGTGCTGAACCAAGAGCATCAAGTGCAGCATCAATATTTATATTCAATAGTTTTTCTTTTATCGATTTGGAAGGGGTAATCATTTAACTATTCCTTTTAGATGATTAATTGGCTAGAACTAATTTTTCTTTAAATTGATCAGAAATGTCTTGCTCACGTCCACTAGTCGCCAGCTTTTTAATATCATCCGGTACGTCGTTGCTAGACACCTTTTTTGAGACAATAGTTTCTTCCCATTGATCTTTATTCTCATTAAAACTATAAAATTTAGATAGTTCTTGATATATATCACTAGCAACTTTCTTTATATATACCTTAACTCCGTGTACGATGCCGCTGACGATTTTTTTCACCGCCTGTGCAGCTTTTTCAATCCACTTACAGATATCATCCCAAAATGCAGCAATAATGCCACCAGTAACCAATAAACCACCCGCAATTAACAACAAAGGCAACATAATTAACTCCAATTTATATGTTTATTTGGGATTCCACATATTCTCTTGAAACCGTCTTTATCTCTACTTTTTCATCACCACCTTTATTTTTTGCATTCATTTTCTTACTATGCTGTATAGATTCAATAGCATATTCGAAATAATCATGATGTACGATCTTTTCATTATTTCTGGCTGCCTTAAACACAGCTTTTAATATCGCGTTTGATATGTCACTACCAGAAATTCCGCCAAACTTTTCAGCTAAAATATCCACATTGGCGTTATGTGGTAGTTCTTTTGGTAACAAATGATTCCATATTTTAGTTCGCTCGGTATGACATGGTAATTTAAATTCTACATGTCCCAAAATTCTTCGCATAAATGCTGTGTCATAATTAGATACGAAGTTTGTTGCGAACACGATTATTCCATCGAAGTCGTTCAGCAGCATTAGCAACACAGACCGGGTTTGGTTGACACTAGTATCGGTAGAGCTGCTCATATTGGTGACGCGCTTACTGAGCATTGCATCCGCTTCGTCAAAGAAAAGAACAGAATTTGTTTCTTTAGCCTTTTTAAATACCTTTGTAAGGTTTTTAGGTGTGTCACCTACATATTTAGATTCAATATCAGCATAATTAACTTCAATAATATCCTTTTCTAAATAATGGGCTACAGCATGGGCTGCCATTGTTTTCCCTGTTCCCGGCTCACCATAAAAGTTGAGAGCAATTTTCCTCTGCATTTTATGAGTTTTTATTAATCCCCAAGTATCAAAAACGTGGTTCTGTAATTGCTGTATGGATAAAACATCCATTATTTCATCAATTGTTTGATCGCTCAACACCAAATCGTTGAAGCAGAATTTTGGCTTTTGGGGACTGAACAGTTCATCGCTAGGGGGGGGCGTGTTATCAAATTCCTCTTTTTTCGATTTTACGATGGGCATATGTCACCAAGATGAGGGTATAAGTTAAAGATATGTCTTTCTATATATGTCTATTTATCTATCATACAAAAAAAAATGTTTTTTATGAAGACCTGTTTAAATCCATATGTCACATTTTCAGACAGACCCGAGCGGAGCCTTTTAGGTGGTCGACACTCATGAGAACTGTTGATGGAGATTGTAGAGGTGTTGTGGCTCAAATCGATGCAGTTTGAATGGAACTAACTGAGGGCTCGGTGATCTGATCGCTACCATCCTCTACAAGTCTGCATCATGGGCACGCCGCTTCACCCCCATCAGTAACTGGCCTAAATACAACAAGTCTTTGATTAACCTTGGTTCACTCACCTTCAGGGTTGATGCCGAGGCTATGAGCAACTGGTTTCACCACGCGACGGGGCCGCAGCCAGCTTTACAGTGGCCAGACCATCGCAAGCGATACAAAGTATCGAGTCAACCGGGCTAAAGGTGTTTGCAGAAGGCGAGTAGAAGGTCAGAAAACACGGCGCAGAGAAGCGGTGAGTCTGGCGCAAGTTGCATCTGCTGGTAGACCAGGTGACCCACGATATCGTAGCGGCGGAAGTCCCGCTGGAAAATGTCCATGATGTCGAGGTGTTGCCGACCTTGCTCAACCCTCAGAGGCGAAAGCTGGGACATGTTTATACGGATAGCGCCTATGACAGCAAAGCCAGCAATCAGCTTATCTCGCACAAAGGGGCGGCAGCCTGTATACCAACCACCCCGCTAGAGAACAGGGTTTTGGAAAAAGGGACACCCAGAAACGAAGCTGTGTTGGTGATGTGCAGGAAGGATTGGCGGCTGGGAAGAAGATATCGGGATTCCACAGTCGCTCGCTGGCAGAAACGGCTATGTATCGGTTCAAGTAGTTTCTGGGGGAAAATCAGTCTGCGAAAATACAACGGTCAGATAAGGGAAATAATGGTGTATATTAGCGCCATAAACAAACCCAATACCTTGGGTCTACCTGTCAGAAATCCCCGAATGTAGCAGTCACCTAAGGCTGAGGAAGTTATGGCTTGCTTGCTGATTTGGGCAACAACGCCGTTTGTAGAGCTACAACGACCCTGGCAGTCGGACTGTGTTTCAATACCACACTACCGATAATGAACTGTTCTATTCCTGCGGGGTCTGTAGTGCCACAATAGCCCCAAGCGAGGGGGCATCTCAATGGCATTTAGATAGTGGTGGTGTTACAGCAGTGTCTCTCGGCAAGCCAGATAATACGTACTCCACAACTCGCTAGCGGGTCGTCCATGCATCTTGATGCCGATATCTAGCAACAACAGCTCCCACTGCCGTGTATCGCGAAAAGCCATTTCACGAGCCTGTTTGATGCTATGGGCAGAATAGGCACGGAGCAATTTGTCTGATGTCGTCGAAAACAACCGTTCAAAAAAAGCTAGATCTTTGGCAGCCATAACCTGTGAGCGCAGTGTTGTTAGATACATAGTGTCCATTTCTGAATACCGAACTGCATCCTCAATAAATGCATCACAAACCTCATATGCAATCTCATGGGATCTCCCATGAGTACTGAGGGCAACGATTAGTAGAATGAGTTGAGTCATCACAAGATCTCTGCTGTCAGTATGAATAAACCAGTCTAGCAGTAACTAATGGAACCTGTGGGGTCTTAACTCAAGTTAGATCGATGTTGAGCGGTTACGCATAACCTCACTATGTGGCTATATAAAGATCAATTATTTTGATGATAAATATTGGCACCAAACTTCAGCTAGGTGATAATGCTAGGCGATAAACAAATAACTTTTTAGGCGTGATATCCATGAACGATTTTATCAAAACACTATTGAACATTCGTAGTCTCCGGGCCGCTCTGCGTGAACTACCGTTCGAACAACTGATCGAGATTAAGGCAAAAATTGATGAGGTGTTTGCAGAGCGTGAAGCTGCTGAGCTTCGATATCAGGAAGAAAACGCCGAACGTCTGCGTAAGCTGGCAGAGTTCAGCGAGATGTTGAAAAACGCAGGGATTGACCCCAGCGAACTGGTTGGCAGTGCTGCTCCGTCGAAAGCTGAAGGAAAGGAAAAGGCCAAGCGTGCGCCGCGTCCCGCAAAGTACAAGTATCACGAAGATGGCCAGGAAAAAACCTGGACTGGTCAGGGCCGTATGCCGAAAGCCATCGCTGAGGGCGTTGCTAGCGGAAAGTCCTTAGAGGATTATTTGATCTAATCCACAATTATCGTGGTATTGAAAGCAGCCGTAAGGCTGCTTTTTTTATTCATTCAACTATAATGAATTTGCTTATGGCGGCATTAACCATTTTGTTCATGCTATCCGTCCATTAATTCTACATGTATAGCGAGTGTTCGATGAAAATAATGACCACAAAAGAGGTTGAGGTTATAGCTGATATTCAGTGTGACGTATGCCATAAAAGCACAACTCCAAATATGAACCCAAATTTGTATAATCCTCAGTTTGGAGCCCTGACTGCAAAATGGGGTTATGGTTCGAAACATGATGGTACGGCATATGAGGTACATCTATGTGAGGAGTGCTTTTTTACTGTGCTGAGTCAGATAAAAAATATGCGTATAAATGATCATGCGGATTATGTTGACGATCAATCATTTGGGAAGCTTTTATCTCATAGCCTTGAGCTTATATGACATCATTGGTTCGCCCAGATCTAGAAAAGGTATGTCTGTCATAGGATGAGAGCATGCCTTTTTATATAACTTTAATCAGCCTATGTCATAGTTTTAATTTCACGGAAGAAAATTAAATTCACCATGTAAGTCTAGTTAATTTCATATTTTAAATATTAACTTTCGCCAATGCCATTGATAACGTTAGTCGTTAAATTAATAATTTAGCTCAAAAAATTGTTGATATTATATTTAGTGTTTGCAATACTATAATTAGAGTGAGCATTAAATATCACCGAATAATTTAGCTCATTTCTTAATGTGACTTCGTATAAATCTATTGTATATTTTTTGAAAAAACTCTAAACCAGCTATGTTTTAATGTCTATTAAATTGGTTGGTTTGAAAAACAAAACGCATAACACTACTAATAATTATTATAAAGGTGCACGCAATGAACAGAAAACCACGTTCTGGTAGACCCAAAAAATCAGCTGATGAAAAACGCAGTTTAATGCTCCGAATCTCATTTAATGCAGCTGAGCAACGTGTTTTAACTAAGCATAGTAAAACCTATGGTATTCCCAAAAAGTCTAGCCTGATTCGGTTTTTGGCTCTCCGGGAACCAGACAGTAATATCTCACCAGATTTTTCATATGATGATCGTGTGAGATTGCTCGAGGGGTTATACAATATATCATCGAATTTAAATCAAATCATGTTGTTGATTAGACAAGCTGAAGTCGGTAGTGACGTTTATAAATTTATTACTGACAGTAGTGATAACTCTCCAGTGATGCAGGCTTTCTCATCTATAAATTCTCTGTTTATAGGAATTGAAAAAGCTCTGATTGGAGTGAAGTTGAAATGAATTTTGAAAAACACAGGTTCGGCCAAAACTTCCAGTACAGACTGTCTTATATTTACCGAGCTATACATATTGGTAGGAAACGAAAATCCATGCCATCACAGGTTTATCATCTCGGTGGTGGTGTAATTAATAGACCAAATATTACATTGAATGAAAGAGGTGAGGTCTCTGATTATGACATCGGGCCACTACTCATGGAGTTGAATATGCAGGCATCATTGTATGCAGGCACAGGAAACCAACTATGTGCACATTATTCTCTATCATTAAGCCCCGATGAATCATTAACGCCATATCAATGTCTAGTTGCAGCTAGGCTGCTAATGATTGAACTGGGATATGGTAGCGATACTCGATGGACATCTGTTATACACCGCGATACAAGCTCTCTACATGTACATGTTGTGGCATGTAGAGTAAAACTTGACAGAACCTTAGTTGATGATAGTAATGACTACGCTCGGGGAGTTGACGCTGCTCGAAAAATAGAAATTGAATTGGGATTGGCGAACTGTAAAAGTCCTGAAGCAAATTTCGGTCATGAGTATAGCATAGTCAATATTAAAAATGGCCGTGGTAGAGGGAGCTTTCATGCTATGCATGATCCCGCCTGTATAATTAGGGATGCAATGGACGTGGTTTTTAAAAACCAGCCGAACAACATGACTGAATTTGTCACTGGGTTGCGTGAGCATAATGTAATGGTCAGGGTGAGGAGAGCAGATAATCACGAGCCAAAAGGTATTTGTTATAGTATAGACGGTAAGAAATGGATATCAGGGTCTAAGGTTAAGAGATTGCGGGCTACCTGGTCTAAGCTGCTCGACCAGGGCATTGAATATTCACCTCGGCGAGATGATTTAAATTTGCAATTAGGTGAATCAAATCAATTAAGCGAGCTTAAGGTTATACTATTTACTGCATGGATTCGTTGTACTAAAAAACAATATGCCAAGATGAAAAAATCAGTGCAGTCATTTGTGGATAAAAAAACATATGGTACATCGTCATTCTTTTTCCGGCTTCTAAGATTGGATTTTGTTTTGCTATCAATCGAAGAACCATCGGATAGTTTTATATCAAATGCACGAGCACTGTTGAAAGACGTTTTGGCTACAATTTTTAGGAAAGGGCTGGAGGGCGTTCATGTAGGATCAAACGCATTGATTCCTGATGGATATGTCCAAGATATTAACTCAGAAAAAGATACTATTGATAAGCCAAACATGTTTTTCTTAGATAGAGACAAACTTAAGAATGAAATTTTGAAGAACAATGAATGGATTGCTGATTGGTATGGGGATCCCATATCACACGAACAAACCAAAGAAAAAAACATAAAATAACAATAATAATGAGAGGTGTGGCATGGCTAACATGAGGTTGAATGCAAATCTTAGAACAGTATCATTTAGCAAAACCGTGAGTGTACTGGAAGAGCTGGAGCTCAGTTCAGGTAAATGTGTTCGTAGGTATAGGGCTGTAAATGTTCACCTAGGTACAGTTGATGTTAACTCTGATTTTTCTCTTATAAAAGAGTTAACCGAGGCTGACGCAAAAAATGCAAAGCTTTGGGTCCAGGAGCAGCAACAACTGGTCCAGTATGCTTACATGGATAATCAGAAAAAAGGACTAATTGGCGGGTGTCCTGTTATCAAACGTAATAAGAGCGACGATAATAAGTATCGAGATCATTATGGGTATATTCCAGATTGCAGGGTTGGTGAATTTATTGGTGTAATCATCAATCAAATCCCACTGTCGTCACCCATACAATCTGTTGAGTCTAACAACTCGTTATATGAAAATATTATTGAGTTGAGAAAGAAAGGTCGTTTGTCTGACGTGTTTAAAGATATTTTTAATACGCTAATTAAAATTCATAAAATAAATCCTTTCACAAAGAATGAATGGTTTTCTCTTTTCTTGGGGGAAAAAGATTGTTTTTACTTGATTACAGCGGCTTCTGGTTATAAACAAAGCATTTTTGAAAAAATGCTTCCACTTAATCATAGAGCAACAATATTGTCGCAGATAAATAAGGCTCTGAAAAATCGAGTTACCAGCAAAACGTGTTGATAGAGGCTTATCCAGGCTTTTGCCTGCGGTAATGAAATAACGATAGATATGACTGTACAGATATAGTGATAACCTTACACCGGCCTCAAACCGGTGTCATATTTCAAGTCGTCCTCGATTGATTATGATTGACAGTCATTTTATAGCTTTATAAATCTCGGACTTAATTCTATCTATTGCAGGTTGACATGCTGCACGACTAAATATTTTGTATGTTGACAAATGAGGGAGGCGTACAAGCAAGGAAACTTGATCCCCCCTTTCGTAACGCTGAATTTGGTATCTGACTCTCCCCCAGCCAATCTGTTCATTGATTTTATCAACCATCTGGAAACCATGCTTGGTTAAATGGCCATCTAGTTCATCAAATACGATTTTCGAAATCGCGATATAGAGTTTACAGTGGATCTGTTTTATACGCTCATCCCATATTTGACGTGCATGTTCAAGCCACTCACCCTTTCCTTTTAATGAATGCCAATTTCGTGAGCGGGCTGGAATATAGTTTGTCATCAGAGAGCCATCCATGAGCTGCTTGTATGATACACCCAATTCATCGCCAATCATTGTATATAAGGCTCTCATCTGCTGTTGTAGCGGTGCTTCACCCTCCTCGCAGCCCTTCCAAGGTTCACTGTAGTATGCACATTCAGACTCCACTGAAATTGCATTGGTATCACATGCTCCACCACCTGGATTTATACCAAAGAATGCGACAGGATACTGAGGGGATAGCATATTCTCATACCTACAGAAAAGCAGGTCCCACCCCATATCATTCTTTAAGTTATCATATTGGTTTTGGATGAACGCAAACAGACTCTCTTTACACAAGAAATTGATATCCGTACTCATACATTGTCCATTATATCGTCAAAGTGGAAGTTAGATTGTCATTCTGAATTAAATAAAAGTCAACAAAATAGCGTTTTTACCATTTATGTTTTAAAAGGAAAACTTCATAACTCGTACTTATCGATTTTAGAAGCCTTTTTATTTTTCAGGGGATGATTTTTAACAGTTGAGAGACTATTGCAGATATCAGAACTTTCCCAAGAACCAGAGAGATTTATACATGGTGACATGATTTACTATCTCTGGAGTTTAGCCACAGCTCTGGACTTGTCATGTTGAATTCCCTAAAAAGCTATTTATGGCCATAATGCCCAGTTCCATTTTTCTTCTTGCGGAGACATTTGCTGAGTGAATATGAATTTGGGGCGGGATGAAGTTATTTGTCATTACCTCATTTTCTATCCAGAGAATAACGTCGTAGCCGGTTCCTCTATCATCATCACCGAGGTCATGATCGAGGCTAATTTCTGTCACCGTCTCTGTTTCTAGCCATGCAATCGCCTCGTCCGGCCAGAATACGCGAACCCACCCTACCGGAGTTTTTCTTTCATCATCCAGATATAACTTCATGCCATTTTTTCCAGGTTCAGTTCCAATACGTGAGCAATCCCGCGATTGGCCCCATCAACAATCAACTCACCGGGAAACGGTAGTCTGGATGACAAACCAAGATCGGGATCGATGTAGTAGACACATGCGCCAGGGTTGATGTTTTGTAACAGAGAGCTCGCAGGCTCAACAAGCAAACTGGTGCCGACAACTACTACGGTATCAGCCTCGCAGAGCCAGCGACGAGCTTGTTGATATTCATAAATCTTTTCACCAAACAGCACGATATCTGGACGCAATTGTGAGCCAGTGGATGGGCTGCGATCACCGACCTTCACATCTTCATGCCAGGGCTGGCGATATTTTTTGCTACGGAAACCGATGGGGACCAAAAACTGGATTGAACCATGCAGATGAAGGACATCACGGCTACCTGCTCTCTCATGTAAGTCATCAATATTTTGGGTTATGACCCTTAACCATCCCCTCATATGAGCGAGGCGTGGCGCGGCTTCTGAGGTATGATCGCCATCCTTGACCAGCTAATACCCAACAGACTATCCCCAT
>NZ_JBFODM010000023.1:0-83630 GCF_040908325.1 Aeromonas sp. R4-1 | reverse complement strand
TCAGAGAAACAAGCTAAAAAGAGCCGGCTGGAATGACGACTATCGGGCTCAGTTATTCTTTGGTTAAAATATCAACAAAGTGTGCTCCCGCCCTGATCAGCATGGATGTCAGCATCCGACCTCCTTCAGCACAGCGTCAACACAACCAACCACTGGTGGTCGACGGCTGGCGTTGGCACCAAAAACAAAAGGGTCTGACAATGCAGACCCTTTGAATGTGACCTCGTGGCGATTACTGCTTGGTGCCGTGAGGAGACTTGAGGTAACGGAAGAACTCGCTGTCCGGCTTCAACACCATCAGGTCGTTGCCACCGGCGAAGCTCTTGCGATAGGCCTCCATGCTACGCACGAAGCTGAAAAACTCGGGGTCTTTCTTGTAGCTGTCGGCATAGATCTTGGCGGCTTCCGCATCCCCTTCACCGCGCAGCTGGCGAGCGTTACTCTCGGCGTCAGCGATCATGACGGTTACCTTGCGGTCGATATCGGCACGCAGGATTTCAGCCTTCTCGCGACCCTGAGAGCGGTGCTCACGGGCGACTGCGGTACGCTCGGCGCGCATCCGCTGGTAGATGGAGTTGGAGACTTCCACCGGCAGGTTGATCTGCTTGATCCGCACATCCACCACCTTGATGCCGAGCTCGGAGGAGCGCGCCATCTTCTTCAGGGCATCTTCCATCACGGTACTGCGCTCACCGGAGACGATATCCTTGATAGTACGATTACCGATCTCGGAACGCAGACCGTTGTTGATCTTGCGCTTGAGCAGATCTTCAGCCTGCAGCTTGTTGCCACCACCAGTTGCCAGGTAGTACTTGGAGAAGTCCTCGATCTTCCACTTCACGTAGGAGTCGATGATCAGGTCTTTCTTCTCGGAGGTAACAAAACGGTCGGCCTGGCTGTCAATGGTCTGGATGCGGGCATCCATCTTGCGAACCTGGTCGATGAGCGGCACCTTGAAATGCAGGCCCGGCTCATAGAGGCGGGGTTCACCGGAGTCAACCCGTTTCACCTTGCCAAACTGCACCACAATCCCCTTCTGACCTTCATCAACGATAAAGACAGAGGAGAAGCAGACCATGGCCGCGACAGCGATTGCACCAATAGCTAGCTTTTTCATCTATCAGTTTCTCCCTGAGCTGAAGCGGTCACCGCTACGCAGCGGCATTGTCGGGGTAGAGTTGGCACCCTCGTTGGAAACGGGGACCTGCTCTGTGACCGGGGCGGCAGTGGCACGATCAGACTGGGTTACCTTCGGTTTGCCAGACAGCTTGTCGAGCGGCAGGTAGATCATGCTGTTGTTGCCAGCCGGCATGTCGACCACCACCTTGTTGGCCTGCTGATAGAGCTCTTCCATCGTTTCCAGATAGATACGCTCACGGGTCAGCTCGGGGGCAGCCAGATACTGGGGCAGCAGCTCGTTGAAGCGAGCGACTTCACCCTGGGCTTTCAACACGATCTGGGATTTGTAAGCTTCCGCTTCCTGCTCCAGACGCTTCACCTGGCCACGGGCCTTGGGCTCCACTTCACGGGCATAGGCTTCTGCTTCACGAATGAAGCGCTGTTCATCTTCCTGAGCGGAGATGGCGTCATCAAAGGCGTCTTTCACCTCTTCCGGCGGACGCGCCGGCAGGAAGTTGACGTCGACGATCTGCAGACCCATCTGGTAGGGCTCGATGATGCCATCGATCACCTGCCAGGTCTCCTGACGCACCTTCTCACGACCGGTAGTCAGGACGTCATCCATCCGGGTATGACCCACCACGTAGCGCAGAGCGCTATCGGTGGCCTGACCCAGACTCTCGTCGGCATTGGTCACGCTGAACAGATACTGCTCGGGATTGACCACACGGTACTGCACGTCCATCTCGACCCGTACCACGTTCTCATCCTGAGTCAGCATGAAACCGGAGGCAGGCAGGGAGCGCACGGACTCGACGTCCACCGGGATCACCTGATCGATAAAGGTCGGCTTCCAGCGCAGGCCCGGCTCGACAATATGGGAAAACTTGCCAAACCGCAGCACGGCACCACGCTCCGCTTCGCGAATGGTGTAGAAGCCGCTGACGACCCACACCACCACAGCCACAACCAGCGCGATGGAGATACCAAAGCGACCTACATCGCCGCCAGATTTGCCGCCACCAAACAAGCCACCGAAACGGCGACTCACTTTGCGCAGCATTTCATCCAGATCAGGGGGTCCCTGATTCTTGCCGTTATTCCCCCAAGGGTCACGGTCTTTGCCGTTGTTACCAGGCTCATTCCAAGCCATCAGCGTCTCCATTAATACATGCGGATGGATATCATCTCTATCGGGCCATCATACGTTGCGAAGCCCCTAAGGGTTCATCTTCATCAACGAATCAATGCCTGATAAAGCGTTGTAAACTCTCACCTTCCTGTTTCACGAGGCGGTTCCAGTCGGCCACTTGCAAGCGGACTTCCAGCACGAAATCACCCTCCTCGCTAAAACCTTCCTGCTCAATCCCTTTCAGCTGATAGAGCGCACTGCGCAATCTCGCGGCAGAAGGAGGCAACTGCAGGGTGTGATGCACCATGGAGCCAGCCAGCAATTCGGTCAGCGCCGTAAACAGATGCTCACAACCTTCACCAGTCTGGGCCGATAACCAGACGCGCAACGGGCGCCCCTCGTCATCTCGCTCCAGACCTGCCGGACGATCCGCCAGCTTGTCGATCTTGTTGCAGATCATCAGCTGGGGCCTGTCATCGGCTTCAATCTCGGCCAATACCTGCTGCACGGAGTCGATATTCTCCTGCATCTGCTCATCGGCACAGTCCACCACATGCAGCAGCAGATCCGCTTCACGGGTCTCCTGCAGGGTCGCCTTGAAGGCCGCGACCAGATCATGGGGCAAGTGTCGAATAAATCCAACTGTATCCGCCAAAATCACATCACCCACATCCCGGATCACCAGTTTACGCAGGGTGGGATCCAGAGTTGCGAACAATTGGTCGGCAGCATACACGCTGGCAGCTGTAAGTTGGTTGAACAAAGTGGACTTTCCGGCGTTGGTATAACCAACCAGTGACACCGTCGGTACTTCATTGCGGTTGCGGGCGCGGCGTCCCTGCTCCCGCTGCTTGGCCACCTTGTCGAGCCGACGCAAAATCGCCTTGATGCGTTCCCGCAGCAGACGTCGGTCAGTTTCAAGCTGGGTTTCACCCGGGCCACGCAGACCGATCCCGCCCTTTTGACGCTCAAGGTGGGTCCAGCCTCGCACCAGACGAGTGGAAAGATGGCGCAACTGGGCCAGTTCGACCTGCAGTTTACCTTCGTGGGTACGGGCGCGCTGGGCAAAGATATCGAGGATCAGGCCGGTTCGGTCCACCACCCGGCACTGGAACAGACGCTCCAGGTTGCGCTCCTGGGCAGGGGTCAGGGCATGGTTGAAGATGACGACGTCGGCATCCAGCATCTGGACTTGGGACGCGATCTCTTCAGCCTTGCCACTGCCGACAAAAAATTTGGCACTGGGCGCACTGCGACTGGTGGTAATTACCCCCAGCGCATTGACTCCGGCCGAGCTCACCAACATCTTGAGCTCTTCCAGATCTTCCCGCTCACCCTCATCACTGAAGTTGACATGCACCAGAACGGCCTGTTCGCCAGCTTCATAACGGTCAAACAAGCGCTTGCTCCTTAACAGGAATCATGATGAATCTGAGTTGGCGAGTCGACTCGCCCAGGGATATCACGCCTCGGCATCACCCTGTTCATCAGCCGCGCCACCCGGAGTGGGCTGGTGATGATTGACGGCACGGGCCGGTACGACAGTCGAGATGGCGTGCTTGTAAACCATCTGGCTCACGGTGTTTTTCAGCAGGATAACAAACTGGTCAAAAGACTCGATCTGACCTTGCAGTTTGATGCCGTTCACCAAATAGATAGAAACAGGAATCCGCTCACGGCGCAGCGCATTCAAAAACGGGTCTTGGAGAGATTGCCCCTTAGCCATTTTTCTTTTCCTTATAGTTTGTTGTTTTTAAACACCGAATATCAATATAACAACCTGATTATACAGGGAGTGTCAAGCCGCACCAGCGCGAGCAAGCACGCGGTCGAGATTGCCAGACTCACCAGATTCCAACCAAGTCACATCGGGCCAGCCGCGCAACCAGGTCATCTGTCGTTTTGCCAATTGGCGTGTGGCAACAATGCCACGATAACGCATCTCATCATACCCCACTTCACCGCACAGGTAGTCCCACATTTGGCGATAACCCACACAGCGAATGGAGGGGAGATCCGGGGTCAGATCGCCGCGCGCCATCAGCGCACGAACCTCCTGTTCAAAGCCACCTTGCAGCATCTTGTCAAAGCGCTGTTCGATCCGCTGATGCAGCACGGCGCGATCGCTCGGGGCGATGGCAAACTGCTGCACCCGATAGGGCAAGCCCTCCCCCTGCACCTGCGTCAGCTCGGTAAGGGTCTTGCCGCTGATGCGGTAGACCTCCAGCGCCCGGGAGAGTCGCTGCGGGTCATTGGGGTGGATCCGCGCACCGGCCACCGGGTCGATGCGCACCAGCTCATCGTGCAGCGCCTGCCAACCGAGGCGGGCAGCCTCTTCCTCAATCCCGGCACGAATGGCGGGATCGGCAGAGGGCAGCGGGGACAATCCCTCAAGCAGCGCCTTGAAATAGAGCATGGTGCCGCCCACCAGCAGCGGAATGCGGCCGCGATCGGCGATCTCTTTCATCTCCCGCAGGGCATCCTTGCAAAAATCGGCTGCCGAATAGCTCATGGCGGGGTCAAGAATGTCGATCAGCCGGTGCGGGGCCCGCGCCAGTTCATCAGCAGTCGGCTTGGCCGTACCTATATCCATGCCGCGATAGATCAGTGCAGAATCGACGCTGATGATGTCGCAGGGCAGCGCCTGGCACAGTTCAATGGCGAGATCCGTCTTGCCGGAGGCCGTCGGCCCCATCAGAAAAATTGCGGTCGGCAAGTCACTCGCCATGTTCAAACTCCTCCAGCACGGTCGCCAGCGAAAGGGGGCGCACCATGCGAATGTCTGCCAGTTGGTCACTGAAATCGGTCACAAGTTCCGTCAGCAGACGACTGGCAGTTGAAAAATCGTATATCTTCTCGCGGCTTATCCCCTGCTCCACCAGCCATTGGCATAATACTTCAGCCTGCTGACCAGCATCACTGTCAGATCCGCCCTCGATAATTTGCAGCAATTCGGGTAACAGACGCACCAGATCGGTCTGGCGCAGCAGAGCCGGCACCCGAGTCAGGATCATGGTGTCGCGCCCCCCGCTTTTCAACTCCAGCCCCATCCGTTTCAGCAAACGTTCCTGCTCGGTCACCAGCGCGATAAAATTCTTCGGCAATTTGAAGGAGACCGGCAGCAACAGTGGCTGGGCCGCCAGTCCCTGGCCCCAGGTCTCCAGCAGCCAGTGGCGCAACAGCACCCGCTCGGCGCGCACCAGCGAGAGCAGCGCCAGCTGATTATCCCGCTCGATCAACAGGTAGGCCTGATCCACCAGTGTCAGGGCGCGACATCCCCCCTGTTTGGGTGACGGCACTGTGTCGGTGGACTGTGCGGGAGCTGCCTCAGTCGCTGTTGCGATAGGCAGCGTAGTGAGCAGAGCGCCCATGCCGCGCATCGCCTCCCGGCTTGGGGGCTCGGGCGGTTGATAATTGCTGGCTCGGCCAGCCCCACCGCCCCCCTCCCGCACCTGTGCAGGTGCCCGGTAGCTGTGCTCGGCACCGTACCATTCGGGACGTGGCGCCTGACCGGGGTATTCAATCTGCGGACTGACCGGCAACTCGACCAGGGTTTCGGCCAGCGGAGTGTCCTGATGAGCGGTGCTCACCCCTTCGCGGCGCAGCGCGGTAAACAGCGCCTGAAAGATAAAGTCGTGGATCAGCCGCGCCTGATGGAAGCGCACCTCATGCTTGGCCGGGTGGACGTTGACATCCACCTGACGGGGATCCAGCTCGATATAGAGCACATAGGCGGCGAAGCGGTCGGGAGGCAGCAACTCGTCATAGGCCTGACGAATGGCGTGGTTGATGAGCTTGTCGCGCATCATCCGGCCGTTGACATAGGTGTATTGCAGGTCGTTTTGCGGTCTTGCCCCCTCCGGAGTCGCCAGCCAGCCCCACAGACGCACATCGCTATGCTCGCTCTCCACCGCCAGCGCATGGTGCATGAAGGGGGTGCCGCAAACGGCGGCGAGACGTCGCTCCTGCTCCGGCACGGTATTGGCGGACTTGTACTGGCGCACCACCTTGCCATTGTGGCGCAGGATCAGGGTGGCATCGAAGCGGGAGAGCGCGATGCGGCGCACCAGCTCGTCGATATGGGCAAACTCGGTCTTTTCACTGCGCATGAACTTGCGCCGCGCCGGGGTATTGAAGAAGAGATCCACCACCTCCACCGTGGTGCCCACAGGATGGGCCGCCGGCTTGATGGTGACGCTCATCTCCCGCCCTTCCGCCTGGGCTTGCCAGGCTTCGGACTGCTCGGCGGTACGGGAGGTGAAAGTGAGACGGGAGACCGAGCTGATGGAGGCGAGCGCCTCACCACGAAAGCCGAGGCTGTTGATCCCTTCCAGATCATCCAGCGTGGCCACCTTGGAGGTCGCATGACGCGACAGCGCCAGCACCAGCTCGTCTTTGGCGACGCCACAGCCGTTGTCACGGATGCGGATCAGCTTGGCTCCCCCTTTGTCGATGTCGATCTCGACCCGGTCGGCCCCCGCATCCAGGCTGTTCTCCACCAGCTCTTTCACCACAGAAGAGGGCCGCTCCACCACCTCTCCGGCTGCAATCTGGTTAGCCAGAATGGGTGGCAAAATACGGATCGGCATCATTTACTCCTGAATTTCTATCTTGCGGATGGTCAGTCTCTTAAGGCTCCAGGAGTGCCGCTCCACCACCTCTCCACCAACCGGAATCTGGTTGGCAAGGATAGGGGGCAATATACGGATCGGCATCACTTGCTCCTGAATTTCAATCTTGCTGATGGTATTCGCTAACAGCGGGAGCGGCATCGCCCGCTCCCGCGCGTCAGTTTTGCGGAATGTAGAGCACCTGCCCTACCTGAATATTCCGCGACTTGAGCTTGTTGATCTCCACCAGCCGTGCCTGACTCACCCCATGCTTCTCGGCAAGGCGGGAGAGACTCTCCCCCCGCTTGACCACATGGCGGATCATCTGCGACTTGTCGTCACTGCGAACGGGGGCGGCAGCGCGGCTCTGCCCCTGCTGAGGGATATAGATAGTCTGACCAATCTGAATATCCCGGCTGCGCAGCTGGTTGATCTCCACCAGAGTGGACTGACTCACTCCATGCTTCTCGGCAAGGCGAGAGAGGCTCTCGCCCCGTTTGACCACATGGCGGAGCATCTGCGATTTGTCATAGTCCCCCACACTGCTGACCGGTGCACCGCTCTCCTGCGCTGCCGCCGAGTATGGCTTGATCACCCCGGCGCCGGAGCCGCTCCCAGCACCGCCGTCGCGGGCGGTGGCGGGCATCTTGTTGGTCACCACCGGCTGCGACTGTGTCTGCCTGGGCTGGCTCACAGGCTGCCGGGCTACCGGTGCAGGGCGAGTGGTCGCGACAGGTTGGCTCACCTGCCCCTTGCCGGTCAGCATGGCCCCCTTGGTCGGGTGGGCGCGGTAGTAGTTGCGGATCCCCTCGAAGATGGCGCGGGCCAGCTGGTCCTGATAGCTGGCGGTAGCCAGCAGCTTCTCTTCCGCATGGTTGGAGATAAACCCAGTTTCAACCAGCACCGAGGGAATATCCGGCGCCTTCAGCACCGCCAGACTGGCGTGCTCCGGCGCCTTCTTGTGCAGTCGGGCAACCTTGCCCATGGAGCGCAGGATCTGGCGGCTGACGTCATACCCTTCGGCACGGGACTTGTCCATGGATAGGTCGAGGAAGGTCTGCGCCAGATAGGGGTTGGGATCGGATTCCGCCAACACCTTGCCGACACCGCCCAGCAGCTCGCCCTGCTTCTCTTGCTTCTCCAGCCAGCTGCCCATCTCGCGGTTGGCACGGTTGGTCGAGAGGACCCAGACAGAGGCGCCGCGCGGAGTAGAGTTGTGGAAGCTGTCCGCATGGACCGACACCAGCAGATCCGCCTTGGCCTTGCGGGCAATCTCGGAGCGCTTGTTGAGGTCGACGAAGTAGTCGCCACGACGGGTCATCACGGCTCGCATCCCCGGCTCGCGGTCGATCAGTGCCGCCAGCTTCTGGGAGACCGCCAGCGTCACCCGCTTCTCGTAGGTACGGCGCGGGCCGATGGAGCCCGGGTCTTCCCCGCCGTGGCCCGGGTCGATGGCAATCACCACTCCCTTGCCCTTGCCACCGACAGGCGTGGCTTGTACCGCTGCAGCCGAGCGCTTCTCTTCATAAGGCAGATCGATGACCAGACGGTGGCCATAGGGCCCGGCTGGCGCCAGCGGAAAGACCACCGGCTTGATGGCGGAGCTGAGATCCATCACCAGCCGCAGACCGCCCTTCTCCAGCGGAGTGCTCTGGCGGATCTTGCGCACCAGTTCGCTGTTGTTCTCGATCCGCGCCAGATTGGCGGCGTTGCTCGCCCCTTTCAGGTCGATCACCAGCCGATCCGGGCCGGTGAGGGTGAAATAGTTGAAGTTGGGGGCGCTGCTCATATCGAGCACCACCCGGGTGTTATCCGGTGATGGCCAGATTCGTACGCTCTTGAGCTGATTCGCCCAGGAGGGTAACGCCATCAAAGAGAGAGCAATAAGAAGGATCAAGCGCACGTAGATGACAACCGTTCCAGAATGGCTTCGCCAATAGCAGTGCGAGCCTCTATCAGAACCTCGCGCTGCTCGCCTACATAGGTGAGGGTAATTTCCAGGTCGGGAGCCGGTAACCAGCCCTCGCCCTTCTCGGACCACTCCACCAGACAGAGAGTGTTGGCGGCAAAATAGTCCCGAATGCCCATGAATTCCAGCTCTTCCGGATCAGCCAGGCGATAGAGATCAAAATGGTAGACCTGCCAGCCATCGAGCTCATAGGGTTCGACCAGAGTGTAAGTCGGGCTTTTTACCTTGCCCTGATGGCCAAGGCCCTGCACCCAGCCGCGGGTCAGGGTGGTTTTACCGGCGCCAAGCGTGCCATGCAAAAACACTGTGGTCGCCTGCTGGCAGGCTTGTGCCAGACGGCCACCCAGTGCCACGGTTGCTGCCTCGTCCGGCAGTGTCATCATCAACTGTTTTGCCATGTTCTTCTTTTTAACTTGTAATGGTGTCGGGATTAACCAGTTTGCGGATCAGGGGCAGCAAGTCTGACGCCAGCATGCCGCGCTCGCCGTCGGCGGCGGCCTGATCTGCGGCCTCGCCGTGGATCACTGCGCCCAGCCAGCTTGCCATGGTGGCAGACCTGCCCTGGGCCAAAAGGGCGGCGATTATACCAGATAACAGATCGCCCATGCCGCCACTTGCCATGCCGGGATTGCCTTCACAACAGAGAGCGACCCGCTCGCCGTCATAAATAAGTGTTCCCGCCCCTTTTAACAACACCACACCGCCATAACGCCGCTGCAGCGCCTGCACGGCGGCAAACCGGTCGGTTTCAATCTCGGCAATGGTGCATCCCAGCAGGCGCGCCGCTTCGCCGGGATGGGGCGTGAGCACCCAATTATCCTGATGGCGGGCAGATTGCGCCAGCCAATTCAATCCATCGGCGTCCAAAACCAGTGGCAGCCGATCGGTGAGATAACGGGCGATTTGCGCTCTTCCCCACTCATCCTGACCGAGCCCGGGGCCAATGACCCGCACCGACGCCCACCCCTCGTCATCTGCGGTAGTGAGACTCATAAGCTCGGGTTGATAGAGGCTGACCGGCGGATGTTCCGGATGCTGACATACCCGCACCAGCCCAGCCCCCGCCCGCAGGCAGGCGCGGGCCGCCAGCACGATGGCCCCCTGCATGCCGCGATTGCCCCCCACCAGCAGTACCTTGCCATAAGAGCCCTTGTGGGAAGCGCGCGGGCGCGGGGTCAGCTGCGTGCTGAGCAGCGGATAATCGATACGCCAGGCGGCGGGCAGCATAGTGTCATCCGGCGTGACGCCAAGGGGATCACAGTCAAGCTGGCCGACACAATCCACCCCGTCGCCGGTGAGCATCCCCTGCTTGATACCGATAAAGGTGAGGGTGCGAGTGGCCTGCACCACGGCCCCCATGGCACGGCCGGTATCGCCGTTGAGGCCGGAGGGGAGATCCACCGCCAGCACGGGCACAGCCAAGCCATTGATTGTTGCGACGATCTTTGTCAGTAGTGGCGAGAGGGACGTGTTGACGCCGGTGCCAAGCAGGGCATCGACCACCAGATCCGGGGCGGAGTGCTGGTCCCCATCAAACTGCTCGGCCAGCCAGACCCGGCCACCGGCCGCCAGCCACTCATCGGCGGCCCGTCTGGCATCCCCCTTCAGCTGGTCGGGTGCTCTGGCGGCAATCACCACCACCTCGATGCCAATCTGGCGGGCAAGGCGGGCCAGCACATAGCCATCACCGCCGTTATTACCGGGGCCGACGAAGATCCACCAGCAGCGACTGTCGGGCCAATACAGGGTGGCATAGGTGCGCAGCGAGGCACCGGCTCGCTCCATCAGGGCATAGAGAGGTTGCCCCTCACGCGTGGCCCAGTTGCGTTCCAGTAAGCGGATCTGTTCAGTCTGCCACAGCCCCTGTGGTAAACTGCCCCCCTCTTTTGTGCCCAACGCGCCCCTGATGATCTCTACCATGACGGCTCCCGCCTCTTATCAATCGACCCACGCCAGCAAACACCGGCCAGGCCAAGCCGCATGAGCGCACCTGACTTCCACCAGCTGGCCCACGATATCAAGCTCTGGGCACGGGAGCTAGGATTTGACCAGGCGGGCATCACCGACACCGACCTGCGTATCGAAGAGCCGAGATTGCAGGCCTGGCTGGATGCGGGCTATCACGGCAGCATGGATTACATGGCACGTCACGGCATGATGCGGGCGCGCCCCCACGAACTGCTGCCGGGCACGGTGCGGGTGTTGTCGGTGCGGATGAACTACCTGCCGTTCGAGGCGGGCTTTGCCGCGACCCTGCGCGATCCGACCCTCGGCTATATCAGCCGCTATGCCCTCGGCCGCGACTACCACAAGGTGCTACGCAACCGGCTCAAACAGCTGGGTGATCGCATCGAAGCGCGCTGCGCCGAGCTGTTTCAAGGCACCGAAGATACCTTGGGTGAGTGGCGCCCCTTCGTTGACTCCGCCCCCATCCTCGAGCGGCCACTGGCGGCCAAGGCCGGCCTCGGCTGGGTTGGCAAACACTCACTGCTGCTCAACGAATCGGCCGGCTCCTTCTTCTTTCTCGGTGAGCTGTTGCTCAACCTGCCGCTGCCGCTCGACCAGCCAGTGGAGAAGGAGCAGTGCGGCAAGTGTGTCGCCTGCATCAACATCTGCCCGACCGGCGCCATTGTCGCCCCCTATGTGGTAGATGGCCGCCGCTGCATCTCCTATCTCACCATCGAGAATGACGGCCCTATTCCGGAAGAGTTCAGGCCCTTGATGGGCAACCGCATCTACGGCTGCGACGACTGCCAGCTTATCTGCCCCTGGAATCGCTACGCCGATGCCAGCCCGGAACCCGACTTCAGCCCGCGCCCCAGCCTGCACCGCCCGCCCCTGCTGGCGCTGTGGTGCTGGAGCGAGAGCGATTTCCTCAAACAGACCGAGGGGAGCCCGATCCGCCGCATCGGCTATCAACGCTGGCGCCGCAATCTGGCGGTCGCCCTTGGCAATGGCCCGGCCACCCCCGAGGTGATCGCGGCCCTGCAACTGGGGCTGACCACCGCCGAGCCCATGGTGGCCGAACATATCGAATGGGCGCTGGCCACCCTTGCCCGGCGTCAGGATGAAGAGAACAAGAAGACCCGTTTGCTGATCCGCTGCATCGAAAAAGGTCTGTCGGATCACGCATAAGTGATCTGCCCCTTGCCGGATTGCAGCACTTTTTTCATGCTCTGCCGACCTGCAGTGCCCATAACAGCGTGGTCACTGCAAACTGCTCGGCACACAACAAGGACAACACAGATGCATATGTTGGGAGTGGATATTGGAGGCTCAGGGATCAAGGGCTGTCTGGTCGATACCAAAACCGGCGAATTGATTGGCGAGCGCCATCGCATTGCCACACCGCAACCGGCCACCCCGGCCGCCATCGCCCATACCCTCAAGGCGCTGGTCGAACACTTCGACTGGAAAGGACCGGTAGGCTGCGGCTTTCCCGCCACTATCCACAACGGGGTTGCCAAGAGTGCCGCCAACATCGACAAGAGCTGGATCGAAACCGATGCCGAGCATCTGTTTGCCGATGTCACCGGCAAGCCCTGCTATGTGCTGAATGATGCCGATGCCGCCGGTCTGGCCGAGATGCGCTTTGGCGCCGGCAAGGATCGCAAGGGGGTCATCATCCTCATCACGGTCGGCACCGGCATCGGCACCGCCATCTTCGTCAACGGCCATCTGCTGCCCAACACCGAGCTGGGCCATCTGATGCTGGAAGGAATGGTCGCCGAGCACTACTGCTCCGATGCAGCGCGCAAACGGGAAGATCTCTCCTGGAACCGCTGGGGCAAGCGTTTCAACAAGTATCTGGCGCGCCTCGAGTTTCTCTTCTCCCCCGACCTCTTCATTCTGGGGGGCGGCAGCGCAGCCAAGCTGGATAAGTTTGTCGATCGCATCGAGACCCGGGCGCCGCTTATTCCGGCGGCCAGCCTCAATCAGGCGGGCATTATCGGGGCCGCGCTCTACGCGGCCGAGCAGCAGGGTTGACCGACGCTCACGGCAAATCAGCAGATATCCAATGGAAAGGGCCCGGCACTGCTGCCGGGCCCTTTTGTTTGACCGCTATCTTGCGTGCCTGACCGCCATCACTTGTTACATGTCATCGAGTCGGTGCACTCCGTGCACCAGTCGGGTCAGGCGGGTCTGCTCCAGCCTGGCCAGATTCTCGAGCAAGGCGGTGGTGGCCGGTGTCGGGCACTCCCGGGCCAGATGACTCAGCTCGCCCACCAGCTGCTCTTCCCAGCGGCATACCTGAGTGACGATATCCTGGGTCTGGACTGATGCTGGCAGCTCGAAGCGGGTAATGGCCGGCAGCATATCCTCGCTGAAACTCTGGTTCAGCCAGGTCTCCCTGATCGCCTCTCCCAGCTGAGCGGCATATTCGTGCAGATGGGCACTGGCCGCATCCTCACGCCCTTGCAGATAGACCAGCAACATCCGGCTACGTTCGCTGTCCACCTGACTGGTCAAACGCCCGTAACAGAGTCCGAGCTGGTGATGAACCTGCTCAAGATAGTGCAGCAACTCTTTGATCTGTTGGAATCTCATCGCACTGCCCTCCATGCTTGTCGACATCATCAGTATAAAAAACCGGCGCCACCGACCCAATCCCTATCCGCGCCCCCCTTGCGCTGCATCAAGGTTGGCGCCGACAAAGTGGCGATCAGGTGATCCGGTCACGAATAGGGAACGATTTGTGCAGCAATTTGTGCAACGATGGAGGAGCATCAGGCTCGACAGCAGATGTGAACAGAAACGGGCTGACACACTAATAAAACCAGCATTTACCCGATATAAACCATCTTTAATTCGGTTATCTGCCGCAGGGACGAAACAGGATCTGGAAGAGCAACAATACCATTCTGATCGTTATCCGCCTGACAGGAATCCTTATCACTTTTTTAGACGTCTAGACGTAAAAACATGCGTTGACATGGCCATCCAGACATCTTAGCATCATCCTCCAGGATGACAGAGTAACCCAGTGGAACCTCTGCCCAATTTCCCCGCCTGTAGCGCCCTGTGCTTTAAGGCTGTTAGCACGGAAGAATCCATGATTAAGTTGATCGGTCTCAACAAAGTCTACGGTACAGGCAGTGACGCCGTGCACGCCCTGCGTGATGTGAGTCTGCATGTACCCCAAGGCAAAATTTTCGGGGTAATCGGTGCCTCCGGTGCCGGCAAGAGTACCCTCATTCGTTGTGTCAACCTGCTGGAGCGCCCGACAGAGGGTCAAGTCATCGTTGATGGCCAGGATCTGGTCGCCCTGAGCGAACGGGATCTGACCCAGGCTCGCCGCCAGATCGGGATGATTTTCCAGCACTTCAACCTGCTTGCCTCCCGCACCGTCTCCGCCAACATCGCCTTTCCGCTGGAGCTGGCGGGCTGGAGCAAAGAGAAGATCCAGCAACGGGTTGCCGAGCTGCTGGCACTGGTCGGGCTGGAAGCCCGTGCCCAGGCCTATCCGTCCGAGCTTTCCGGCGGTCAGAAACAGCGCGTCGCCATTGCCCGCGCACTGGCACCGGCCCCCAAGGTGCTGCTCTGCGACGAGGCCACCTCTGCTCTCGACCCGCAGACCACCCGCTCGATCCTGACCCTGCTCAAGGAGATCAACGTCAAGCTGGGGCTCACCATCCTGCTCATCACCCACGAGATGGACGTGGTGAAAGGGATCTGTGACGAAGTGGCCATCATCAGCGACGGCCGTCTGATCGAACAGGGCGAAGTGGCCTGGTTCTTCAGCAACGCCAAAACCCAGCTGGCCCGTGACTTCATCCACTCCACCATCCATCTGGAGGTACCGCAGGAGTATCAGGATCGGATGAGCAGTGAGCGGGTGCCGGGCAGCTACCCGCTGGTGAAGCTCGGCTTTACCGGCAGCACAGTCGATACGCCGCTGATCTCCGAGGCGAGCCGCCGGTTCAATATCGACATCAGCATTCTGAGCGCGGACATCGAGTACGCCGGTGGCGTCAAATTCGGTTTCCTGCTGGCCGAGCTGTTCGGGGATGAAGCCCAATGCGAGGCCACCCAGCAGTTCCTTATCGACAACCACATTCAGCTGGAGGTAATGGGTTATGTCCGAAGCCATGATTAATCTGCTCATCACGGCCCTGGGCGACACCCTGATCATGGTGTTTGCCTCCGCTCTGTTCGGCTGCCTGCTGGGTCTGCCGCTCGGCGTGGCACTGCACGTGACCAAGGCGGGCCAGATCCTGGCCAACCCCTTGCTCAACCGTACTCTGGGTATGGTGGTCAACGTGGGTCGCTCGGTGCCCTTTATCATCCTTCTGGTCGCCATCATTCCGCTAACCCGGCTGATTGTCGGCACCAGTATCGGCACCATCGCTGCCATCGTGCCGCTGACTGTCGGTTGCATCCCTTTCATTGCCCGTCTGGTGGAAGGGGCCCTGATGGAAGTGCCGGACGGCCTGCTGGAAGCGGCCAAGGCGATGGGCGCCAAGCCGCTGCAAATCATCACCAAGGTGCTGCTGCCCGAGGCTCTGCCCGGCATCCTCAACAGTGTCACCATTACCCTCGTCACTCTGGTGAACTACTCGGCCATGGCCGGGGCCATCGGTGGCGGTGGTCTGGGGGATGTGGGTATTCGTTATGGTTATCAGCGCTTTGACCCGACCGTCATGCTGGTGACCGTGGTTATCCTGGTAGTACTGGTTCAACTTATCCAGAGCGCGGGTGAGCGCCTGGTCAACAAATGTGATCATCGTTAATCGTCGATTTCTGACAGGAGGTTTTATGAAATTTGGCATCAAATCCGTTGCGGCTGCCCTGCTGGCTGGTCTGGTTCTGGCCGGTTGCGGTCAAAAAGAAGAGAGCAAGGTTCTGAAAGTGGGCGCTATTGCCGGCCCGGAGACCGAACTGGTTGAAGTGGCTGCCAAAGTCGCCAAAGAGAAATACGGTCTGACAGTCGAGGTGGTCAACTTCTCCGACTACGTCACCCCGAACGTGGCGCTGAACGATGGCAGCATCGACGTCAACGCCTTCCAGCACAAACCCTATCTGGATGCGCAAGTACGTGATCGCGACTTCAAGCTGGTGCCGGTTGGCAACACCTTCGTCTACCCGATTGCCGGTTACTCCAAGAAGATCAAGGCGCTGAGCGAACTGAAAGATGGCGCCCAGATCGCGGTACCGAACGATCCGACCAACCTGGGTCGCTCGCTGATCCTGCTGGCCAAACAGGGTCTGATCACCCTGAAGGATGGCGCCGGTCTGGAAGCCACCGTGCTGGATATCGCCAGCAACCCGCGCAACTTCAAGATTGTCGAACTGGAAGCAGCCCAACTGCCCCGTTCACTGGAAGATGTGGATCTCTCCATCATCAACAACACCTTCGCCGGTCAGATTGGTCTGACCCCGACCGAAAACGGCCTGTTTGTTGAAGACAAAGAGTCCCCCTACGTCAACCTGATCGTTGCACGCGACAACAACAAGGATGACGAGAAGGTCAAACAGTTCGTCCAGTCCTATCAGACCGACGAGGTCTACAAGAAGGGTCTCGAGCTGTTCAAGGGTGGCCTGGTAAAAGGTTGGTAATTGCTCACTTGGCAAAAAAGGCCACGCAATGCGTGGCCTTTTTTATTGGCGCCGCTATCATATCCGCGAGCACGGCAACACGAACATACTCATAATATGAAAAAATGGTATCTGGCCTACTGCAAGCCAAAAGAAGAGGCCCGCGCCCGCGCCCACCTCGATGCCCAGGGTATCGAATCCTATTACCCCATGGTGGAGATCGAGAAGCTGCGCCGGGGCAAGCGAGTTCCGGTACGGGAACCCATGTTTCCCAACTATCTGTTTATCTTCGTCGATCTGGAAGAGGTGACACCGGTCACCCTGAAATCGACCCGTGGCATCAGCCGGATCATCCACTTTGGCAGTGAATGGACCCCGATCAGCAGCAAGCTGGTCTATCAGCTGATGAGTCGTGATGACAGCGACGAGGCACGAGCCTGCTACGCCAACCTGCCCTGCTCGGGCGACAAGGTGCTGATTGAAGAGGGGCCACTGGCTGGCTTCGAAGCCATCTACATGGAACCGGATGGGGACAAACGGGCGATTTTGCTGGTCAGCCTGCTCAATCGCGAAACCACCAGCAGCTTCGACAACCACGCCTTCAGACGGCTGGACTAAACCAACAGTCCAAACGACCGGATAAATGGTAAGGGCGGGGTGATCCCGCCATCTCACGCGTCAAGATCAAAGCGGGCGATCACCGCCGTCAGCTTGCCGGTATCGCCAGCCAGTCTGGCTACGATCTCCTCCCCCTGCTGACTGCGTTGGCAGGATTGCCGACTGAGCGCGGCAATGTCATCGACCGTCCCGGCCACCTCGGCGGCCACCCGTGACTGCTGCTCGGTCGCCACCGAAATGGCCTCCAGCTGACCCGACAGCGACTGCACCAGCTGGTTCATGGCACTCAGGGTATCGGTCACCAATCCAACTGCATCCCGCCCTTGCTCCACCAACCGGGTTCCGCTGCTGACGGTACTTACCGTCTGGCGAGTCTGCTGGGAGATGGCCGCAATAGTCTGGCTGATCTCGGCGGTGGATTGATGGGTGCGGGTTGCCAGCTGGCGAACCTCATCGGCCACCACCGCAAAACCACGCCCCTGCTCGCCTGCCCGCGCCGCTTCTATCGCCGCATTGAGTGCCAGCAGATTGGTCTGCTCGGCTATAGTGGCGATCACCTCGGTGATCTGCCCCACCTGTTCACTCTGATGCTCCAGCAGCCCCATGGCTTCGTTGGCCTGTCCAATCATGGCGGCAATCTGCTGCATGGTATCGCTCATTCGTGCCAGCGCGGCCTCTCCCTGACGGGTCTGCTGCCGCACCTGATGGGCACCATCCGCCACACCGGCAATGTTGCCAGCCACATCACGGGCGCTAACCGACATCTGATCGATAGCCGCCGCCACCGCATCGACCCGCTGATCCTGCTCCGTCAGATCCGCCACTATGGCTCTGGTAGTGCTGCCCACATCGAGACAGGCCACCTCGACCTGCCCCACAGCCCCCTGCAACTCCCCGACCAGATGATGTAACTGGGCAGACATCCGGTTGATGGAACCGGTCAATTCTCCCAACTCATCCTGCCCTGTGATTGGCAAGGGCTCGGCCGCCAGCCGGCCATCCGCAACCTGCGCCGCCCGGGTCACCAGACAGGTAATGTCACGGGTCAGACGGCGACTAAAGAGCCAGGCGACCACCATGCCAAGCACGATGGCGCTGCCGGTAGCCAACAGCAGAGTCTGGTTGATGGCCCTCCCGGCTCCAGTCATCTGCGCCGAAATCTGATCCACCTCGGCACGGGTTTTCTCCACCTGCTGGACCAGCTGCTCACTGAGGCTGGACTGCATCGGCTCGATGTCGGTGGCCATCAGGTAGTTTGCCTGATCCCAATCCGGCGCCTGGCGTTTCTCGATCACCTGCCCCACCAACTCGGAGAAGGGGGTCGCCATCTCTTCAAACAGCTGCCAGAGGCTCTGCTGGGTGTCAGTAAAGAGCGCGGCTTGCTGTTTAACCTCAGCCACACGCTGCTGATGAAACTGGTAGTAATCCTGATACTTGCTGCGGTATTCGGGGTCGCCTGAGATAAGAAAATCCCGCAGGGCTGAGAGAGCGTTGGCGAGGCTGTTATAGGCATCCCCCACCTGTTTGAGCAGCATGCGGCGATCGCCGGAGAGTTGATCCTGCGGAGTACCAACTTCTTCATTGGCAAAGGATTGCAGCTGATCGAGCGCAGCCTCCGCCAGCGGCCCCGCCTCCTGCAACATCAGGGTGTGAGCGGGCAGATTCTCTTCACTCTGGGCGATGGTCCACACCTTCTCCTGATTGCTTTTGAAGGTCTCGAGAGACTTGGCGAGCGCCGGACTGAAGGCCTGATGGGCGATGGCTTGCCAGGCCGACTCCCACTCCTGCTTGAGGCGGGAAGCCTGAGCCGGATCCTTGCCGAGGATCAGATAGCCACGCAAGGCAGAAACGGTGGCAACCAGTGCCTTCTGGCTCGCCTCATCCCGCTGCAAAGCGGGCAGCGCCTGCTCCAGCAGGGTGTGTTGGGCCTGATTGATCTGGGTCAGCCGGTAATAGACCAGCGTAGAGGAGAGCAGGATCAGCAGGTTGATAAAACCGAAGCTGAGCAGCAACTTACTTGAGATTTTCATGAACATCCTTGTTCAAACGGAGGGATCCAGCCAACAGAATCAGATAGATATCAGTGTAGGCAATCTATCTTGCCAAGTCCGGTGCCAATTAGCCAATTCACTGCGCGGCATCGGGCGGGCAGAGAAAAATCCCTGACAGAGGTCACAACCGAGCTGAGCCAGCACTCGCCAGGTCGCCTCATCCTCTACCCCTTCCGCCACCGACTTCAGCCCCAGCTTGCGGGCCAACTCGATACTGGACTCGATGATAGCCAAACGTGACGGATCGGCATGGCAGCGATCGACAAAGGAGCGATCCAGCTTGAGTTCGGTGAACGGCAACAGTGCCAGCTGCTGCATTGAGGAGTAGCCGGTACCAAAATCATCGATGGAGAGGCCAAAGCCATGCATCCTTAGCCGGGTCAGCACCTCCAGAGACTTGCCCAGATCCTGTACGAATGCGCTCTCGGTCACCTCCAGAGTGATAAGCTCCGGATTGATACTCCAGCGCTTGCACTGATCAATCAATAAGTTGCAGAGGTCCCCTTCAATGAGTGAGGTGGTAGAGAGGTTCATCGACAGATTGAGTGACAACCCGGTTTCCTCCCATAAATGACCATCACTCAGAGATTTGCTGATGATCACCTCGGTCAACGGATCGATAAGCCCGTTGCTCTCCGCCAGTGAAATAAAACGCCCGGGAGGGATCAGGCCAAACTCGGGGTGTTGCCAGCGGGCCAACGCCTCCATCCCGACCCACTCGCCGGATGCAAAACTCACCTTGGGCTGATACCAGGGCAGCAGTTGATCTTGCTCGATCGCCCGACGCAACTCATCGAGTCCTATTCTGTGCCCCTCTTCCTCCCTGAGGGGTTCCTGCCGGGGTGACCAAGCCTGGATAAGCCGCTGGAGCTGCTGCGGCGTTGAGGGTTTCTCTATGCGACCAAGCACCTGCAAGCCATAAGCGGTACTCATACGCAACACAGCTTCCACCACATCCCCCTCAAGCGCGCTGGAGAGGATAATGCCGCCCTGAAAACCACCCAGCGACAGGCGGCGCAACAGCGCCATGCCATCCATTCCGGGCATTCGCAGATCGCAAAACAGGATATCGACGTTGTGTTGCTGGCTAAGCGCCAACGCCTCGACACCATCAACCGCTTCCAGCAGATTCGGGTAACCCAGGCTGCGGATCTGGTGCAGCAGCGCCTTGCGCTGAAATCCATGGTCTTCCACGACCATGATGACCAACTCATGTTGTGCTTTTTTCATCGAGCCATAATCCAATGTCGTGGGCAATCGCCGTCATCAACCTCTGCACTGGGCTGACCAGATCGTCGAGCTCGTCGAGCCGCTTCAATCGCGCAGCCGATTCCAGCATGGCGGCCTGACTGGCAAGCTCCTCCAACCCGACCATTCGGGCAGCCCCCTTGATCCGGTGGGCTGTCTCGACCAAGGCGCTGGCATCATGACAAATCAGTGCTGCCATCATGGCCTCGCCATCCTGCCGATTGGAATCGAGATACTCCACCGCCATGGCTCGCGCAGTCAGCTCGTCACCAAACAGCGCCAACCAGCGCTCAGCCTGAGTGCCTGTAGCCCCATCAACTGGAGCAACCGCGTTTCTGGTTGGCGTCCTCTCTGCCAGCCAATGGGCCAGCATCTGGCGCAAGATATCCAGCGGGTAGGGCTTCAGTAACATGTCACTCATGCCAGCCTCTACCATACGAGCACTCGCCTCTTCCGACGTATCTGCCGTTACCCCAATGATGGGGGCCGTCACTCCCGCAGCCCGCAACGCCTTGGTCAGAGCATAACCATCCATCACCGGCATATGGCAATCAGTCAAAAGCAGAGAGAATTGCTGTCCCTGCCTGGCCCGTAGAGCCTTCTCGCCATCTTCCACAACCTGAGCCTCGATACCAAGAATGGCCAACTGCCGTGCCAGCAAGGCACGATTGACCGGATGATCATCGGCCACCAGTACTTTGCCACCCAGCTTCTCTGCAAGCGCAGGGAGGATTGGTGTGACCCGCTCCTGTAGTAATTCGTGGCAACTCTCCAGCAGAAGATCCGGATAGAGAGGAGATAGACCCAGACGCCACCATTTTTGTTCACCAATCCGACCCCGTAACGCCTCATCGGGTGACGCTATGATCCCCTTCAGCGCAGAGTGTTGCAGCCAGCTTTGCCATTCCCCTCCCAGCGCTTGCTCAAGCCACCGTTGATCGGCCAACAGCAACCCGTCCAGTGAGCGACTGAGCTCACTGGCCCCCAAGTACCTGAGCTTGGCCCCCTGCCGCACCATGGCCGCTTCGAGGTTAGTGTCATCGCTGAAAAACCACCATTCTGTGTCAGCCAGAGCTGGGGGATCCCACTGCGGATTGGTTAGCGGCACGGTAAAACGGAAGCTGGAGCCCTCTCCTGCCTTGCTGGTCAGTGTCAGTGCCCCCCCCATTTTGCATACCAGCTGCTCACAGATTGCCAACCCCAGTCCGGTGCCACCAAAACGACGGTTGATATCTGACTCCACCTGCTCAAAAGGCGTGAACAGCAGCGCCTGCTTCTCTTCGGCGATCCCGATGCCGGTGTCACTGACACTGATGGTCAATTGCTCGCTCAGGTAGCTGACCCGGATAGTAATCCCCCCTTGTTCGGTAAACTTCACCGCATTGTTGAGCAGGTTGGAGATGACCTGACCGATACGCACCCCATCGATGTCGGCCCAATCCGGCACATGATGCTCCCACTCCAGCACCACGTTGAGCCCCTTGTTATGAGCCAGTGCCGCATGGCCACGAATGGCATCGCAGATCACCGTTTGCAACCGGCTGCTCTGGTAATTCAACTGCAACTGACCCGCTTCTATCTTGGAGAAATCGAGGATGTCATTGACCAGATAGAGCAGGTTATTGGTCGAGGTGACCACATTGCGCACCATAAAACGCTGGTCGTCGTTGAGCTCGCTCATTTGCAGCAATTCGAGCATGCCATGCATGCCTGAAATGGGAGTGCGCAGCTCATGGCTCATGGTTGCCAAAAAGCGGCTGCGAGCCTGCATCGCCTGCTCGGCATAGGCGCGAGCTTCGCGCAGCTCATATTCCTGTTGCTTGAGGGCAGTGATGTCCTGAATCACCCCGTTAAGGATCAATGCCTGCTGCTCCTGTCTGACAAAGTTGCCACGTACTTGCAGATAGCGATCTCCATCAGGTCGCTCCACCTTGACCTCCAGATCGAGGGGCGCCAGAGTCTCGGCATGATTGGCCACCTTGCTGACAAAATCCTGCAGCGCTTCTTCGGTAAAGCCGAACACCTCACCACCCGATTCGGCATTGAACAGATCCTGCCGGGAAGCCCCGAGGATCTCGCGGGCCCCCTGAGAGGCATACAAAAACCGCCCCTTGCCGGGTCCTTGCCACAAATACTGATAGACCACCCCAGGCATGCTGTCGGTAATCTGGGTAAGGCGATTTTCAGCCTGACGGGCGCGCTCCTCCGCCTCCTTGATCCGGCTGACATCGGTCAGTACTGTCAACACCCCCAGCATATTGCCATCGGGATCGCGATAAGGGCGTTTGGCATAGATAACATGGCAGGGCGTACCATCAGCTCGCAGGTTACTGCCTGCCCCCTCCAGATCCTGTCCGGTCTGCCACACCAAACGCTCTTCTTCCAACACACTGTTTCTGAGTGTCTCTGGCATGTTTTGCAGCTCCTCACTGCTACTGCCAGCACCGAGGAAAGCATCGCGATAGGCCTGATTGCACAAGGTGATCCGCTGCTCGCTATCACGTAGCGCCACCATGGTTGGCAGTGAGTTGAGCAAGGTCTGCACAAACAGCAACTGTTCGTTCAGCTTGTCCTCTGCGATTTTGCGCTGCGCAATCTGGCGACGCAAACTGCGAGCCCAGAACATCACCAGCAAACCGCTGACGAGCAAGGCGCCCCCCCCTATGGCCAACCATTTGTAAATCAGGGTGTAATCAGACTCGATATTGACCGACACATTGAGCCAGCGTCGTTCCAGCAGTTGCCACTCCTCATCCGTGATGGTCAGCAGCAACTTGTCCATGATTCGGAGCAACTCGGGCTGAGCATTGTCGACGGCCATACTGATAGGTACGGAAAATTCGGGAGAGCTCAGCACCACCTGATACTTATCATTGAACCCCTTCATCGCCTGCTGTCCCAGATTGGTCATGGTCAACAGCACATATTCGGCTCGCCCAGTATCAAGCAAGGTCAGTAAATCGGCATCTTTGCCTACTTCGATAATATTGGCGCCCAGCGCGTGAATGAGAGAGGCTTCGTAAGAGCCCGTCACACCACCAATCAGACGCCCTTTCAGCTCGACCAACGACTTCAGCGGGCGAGCACCGTGTCTGGCTACAACATAGCTGTCGAACTTCAGATAGGAGGAGGTAAAAGAGGCAAAGGACTGACGATCCTTGAGCGGTGTCATCAAGGGAATAAGGTCCACTTTGTGCTCTTTCAGCAGTTTAAGTGACTCCTGCCAGGTATTTGTCGACGCCAGCTCAAAGCGGATCCCGGAGCGCAGACTCAATAACTTCATCAGGTCTGCCGTATAGCCATGCAATTCACCTTCGTCATCGATTTCACTGATGCCGGCAAATCCGGGGGCAACGGCGAACTTGATGACCTTGTTTCTCTGCTTCAGCCAACTAGCCTCATCTGGTTCCAGCAACAGACCAGCGTTGGCGCGTTCATCTTCCTGATGCAACCGTAATCGTGAGTCTGCAACGGGTATCCGTTGATATGCCTGCCAAAGCTTCTCACTCAGTTCTGGCTGGAGGGAACTGGTCGCCATCGTCAACGTGCTGCCAGAAAGCCACCCAGGAGCGACAACCCCCATTGACGCTGGCATTCTCTCCATCTTGAGGGTAACAATTGGCCCCAACTCAAGATATGCATCGACAGCGCCCAGCTTGACCATATAGGTCACCTCAGTGCGGCTCTCCAGCTCAGTTACATCAGAGATCCCCAAACGCGCCAATTCATTACAACTGCCAAACCCGCGAATACAGACCCAGCGTAACTTGCGCGCCTGCTCCAGGGTCAATTGCTGATCCGGGGTATGCATTAAAATGGAGCGGGCATATGAACCGATACTGCCGATATGGTTTATCCCCTTCAGCTCAAGAGCATTACGTTCGACCCCGATTAATGCATCGATCTGGCCACCTTGGAGAGCAATCTGGGCATCTACGTAGGAGTTGTAGGGGATATAACGCAATGACACGCCCATTTCGGCTGCAATACGCGAGGCCAGCTCCTTGAGCGGACCGGCATAACGCAGGTTGGGGAGTTGATAGATGAAAGGGGGATAACCACCACGGGGAACCCCGACCAGCAGCTCCTTTTGTGCAGAAATTTCGTTACTTGTGCTCTCATCTTGCGGTTGGGGAGCCGCAACAGCCAGCATGCCTGAAAACAACAGCAAAATGGGAAGAAAAAGCTGACGAAGGAGTGGCATAAGGTCTTGTCCTGATAAGTAAAACAGATAGGGCTGCCACCTCTAATCTTGCAGATCCTGACGACGCAAGGCGAGAAAACAATCGCAGCTGTTACAATGAGGGCGGAGAGGATAATACTGAGTCACCAACATGTGAACCTGGAATCAACCGCAAGATGGAAAAATGGCAGGCATGCAGCCTGCCATTTCACTAGCGAGGGGGATCTTATTCTCCCCTTCGCGATCAGGTTATTCGATTCCCGAGGCGGAAGCCGGTTTGATACTCCCGCTCGCGAACGAGGGCGATTTGACCCTGATATCCTTCCAGCCCGATATCCCTGAGCAGGGCGGGTGACAGATTGACCTGCACGAGACGACGCTCGACCCGGGCAATCCTTTTCTGGACCAGGGATTCAACACTGCGCAGTAAAACCAGTTCGATAGACATGACATTCTCCAGTTGAACATGCGGTTCTCCCGGAGAAAGTGGATATCACCCTGCGGGACGAACCGCGGGTGATAAAAAGACAGGGGTTACCTGTTTACGCCACGCGGTAAAAGAGCACGAGATTTCACGCCGCACGCAGTGCCGCGAGAGAATGCAATATTGAGCATCAGATGTTGCATTTTCGTCTCCTTACCGGGTAAAAGTTGAACAGGTTGCAGAAGTCTAAAAAATATCCGAATTTAACACAAGCCTCTTGCGACTCCTTTTTAAACGTTTTTACGGCATTTTATGCTGCCCGACAGGAGCCTGGGGCATCAGATCCCCGAGAGTAGCCGGTACTCTTCCAGTACATAGGTATCCGTCATGCCGCTGACATAATCGAGCAGCAACCGCACCCGGTAATACCACTCCTGCTCGTTCTGGCAGGCAAATCGCGGATCCGGGGTGGCAATCGCCAATCGATAGGCCTTGATATGGCGGGCCGAGAGACGGTGATAGAGGCGGCGCGCAAAGAACAGCGCCTGACTCCCCTCCCCGGCCAGCAGACGGGCAAACTGTGGCGCTGGCAGCGACAACAGGCAGGCATAACTGGTCAGCACCCCGCGCAGCGCCGCATACCCCTCCAGCTCAAGCGCTTCCACCTCGGGGCGCATAAAGACCAGCTCGCGGGCCACCCGTTTGAGGATATCGAGCACCCGCGCCGCCGGCGCCTGACCGTGCAGCAGCGCTTGCGGATAGGATCCCTGCAAAATGGCCTGATGTTCGCTGACATAGCTCTGCGCCGCCAGCGCAACCAGATCCCGGGTAAGTTGCTGGCGAAAATGGGGGAAAAAGCCCCGACCAGAAGCCAGCGCCTCATCCAGCAAGGTGCCCATGTAGTCACTCTGGTCAGCAGCTCGCAGCGCCGCCAGCAGTTCACCCTGAGTCAGGATCCTCCGATCTACCGCATCTTCCAGGTCGGCGATGCAGTAGGAGATGTCATCGGCCGCCTCCATGATGTAGACCAGCGGATGACGGCAGCCGGGGGCCAATCCCAGGCTCTGACCGAGGGCGCGGTAGAGCGGCTGCTCGCTAAAGAAGATGCCCCGCTTGCTGCTCCAGCCATGATGCTGGCCATAACTCACCCCGGGTTGCGGCTGCTGCGGGTATTTGCAGAGTGCCGCCAGTTGTCCGAGTGTCAGGTTGAGCTCGTGCAAGCTGTGCACCAGCCGCAGACTCTGGGCGTTGCCATCAAACAGTTGCAGATCCTGACGCAATTCAGCCCACTGGGCCGAAGGTGGCTGCGCCAGCGCCTGCTGATAGAGGGGATCGAGCATCTCGCCGAGCCACTGGCTCATCACCTGCTCGCCAAAGTGGCCAAACGGCGGGTTGCCCACGTCATGAAGCAGGCAGGACATCTCCACCAGATTGATAAAGGCCCCTTCGCAGACCATCCCGACTGGCAAGGCGGCCAGAATACGACGGCTGATCTGGCGACCGGTCTCCTGCACCTCCAGCGAGTGGGTGAGGCGACTGCGCACCGAGGCCTTCACATCGAGCGGAAAGACCTGGGTCTTCTGCTGCAACCGGCGCACCGGCGCCGCCTGCACGATACGGGCGCGATCCTGCTCGGTCGCCTCCAGCAGATCCTCGTCTCCCCAAGGGTGGATGCGCGCAGGGGTAATCAAACGGCTATACATCTCGCAGCTCCTTGCCAGCAACTTCCATCAGACTCAAGACAACCTCCAGCCTCAAGACAGCAACCAGCGCCGCAGACGGGCGATATCGCCCGGATATTCCCGGCGCAGCGTCTCAATCCAGTCTTCCACGTTTTCCCACCAGGCGGGGTGATCCGGGCTCTGGATCAGCTGGGCCGTCTGCTGCAGTCGACGCAGACCGATGGAGCCTGCCGCCCCTTTTATCTTGTGTGCTTCTTCCACCACGCCGGCCTGATCCTTGGCAATCATGTTGGAGTCGAGCACCGCCATGTAGTCCGGCATCATCTTCTCGAACAGATCAACGCTGGAGAGCAGCACCTGCTTTCCCACGGTATCGGCGTAATCGGTGAGGAAGGGGATATCCAGCAGGGCATCCTGGTTGCCCGCATCCGCCTGCTCGTCCGCTTCATCCTCGGCCAGATCGGCAAACAGGTGACCAATCACCTCCCGCACCGCTTTGGAGCCAAGCGGCTTGTTAATGACATCCTGCATGCCGTGATCCCGATAATACTGGCGATCGCCGGTAGAGTTGGCGGTGAGCGCCACCATGGGTGGCAGGCTGTCGCCATAACGCTCTAGCAGGGTTTTCGCCACATCAAAGCCGGTCATGTCCGGCAGCTGGATATCGAGCAAAATGAGGTCGAAATCATCCGGGTTGGCCATCGCCAACGCCTGGGTGCCGTCTCGTGCCACCTGCACCTGATGACCCAGCTTGCCCAGCAGGGCGCAGGCTACTGTCACGTTAAGCTCCACATCCTCCACCAGCAGGATATCGAGGGAGGGCATCTCATCCTCCTGCTCTGGCAACACAGGCTCGGCGCAAGCCACTTCCAGCTCGGCGGTAAAGCAGGAGCCTTCGCCCGGATCGCTGTCCACATAGAGCTGCCCGCCCATCGCCTGCACCAGCTGACGGGAGACCGCGAGGCCAATGCCGGTGCCGGTGGCGTGCTTCTTGCCCTGCACCTGATAGTACATGGCGAAGATCTTCTCCTGCTGGGCGCGCGGGATGCCGATGCCGGTATCCTCCACCTCGAAGTGCAGGGCCAGCTTGCCCGGCTCGTCGGCGGGATGGGAGAGACAACGCACGGTGACGCCCCCCTCATCGGTAAACTTGACCGCGTTGCCCACCAGATTCCACAGCACCTGACGCAGGCGGGTGCCGTCAGCCATCACAAATTGCGGCATGTCGCCATCGCGATCGAAATGGAGATAGAGCCCCTTCTGCTCCGCCTGAATACGCGACAGGGTCTCCAGCTCGTCGAGGAAGGCGGGCAGATCGATACGGGTCGGCGCAATTTCGAGACGACGGCGATCCAGTTTGTCCAAATCGATGATGTCGTTGAAGATATTGCCAAGGGTCACCGCACTCAGGTGAATGGTCTTGAGCTGCTGGTGCTGCTTGGGATCGAGGGGGGTATCCATCAGCATCCGGCTTAAGCCCACGATGCCGTTGAGCGGGGTGCGCAACTCGTGGCTGATGGTGGAGATGAAGGTAGTCTTGTCGCGGCTCGCCTTCTCCAGCTTGTCCTGATACTGCTTGCGCTCGGTGATGTCGCGGCCAAAGCCGAGCAGGCCGAGTCGCTTGCCGAAGCGGTCGAAGAAGGGCACCTTGCGCAGCTCGAAGTAGGCTTTACGGCCATCGGGATACTCCAGCCACTGCTCGTAGGTGAGCGGCTCGTTGCTGGCAAAAACCTGCTTGTCGGTCTCCACCACCTTGTTAGCGATCTCCTGCTTGTAGACATCGAACGGGGTCAGACCGATCAGCTCGGCCTCCACCTTGCCGGTCAGCTCCTCCATGGCGCGGTTGCAACCGGAAAACTGCTCATCCTCGTTGCGGTAGTAGACCAGATCGGGGGAGCAGTCGATAAAGGAGCGCAGCAGGGCGGTACGCTCCCCCAGATGGAGCTGGGCTTTCTCCCGCTGGAACACCTCGTTCTCGAGATCCTCGATGGCCTGCAGACGCAGGCTCTCGGCCCGGTTGGTCTCGGCAATCTGGGCGTTGAGGCGGCTGATGTTCTCCTGCAGCTGGGTATTGAGCTCCAGATCCCGCTCACGCATATCTTGCAGCTTGCGCACCATCCGGCTCAGTCGCTGACGGGAATCCTCCAGCTGATCCACCACGATGGAGAGAAAATAGACCGCCCAGGGAGTCACCAGCAGGCCAAAGAAGACCGAGCGAACGAAGTCGATCACATCGATATTGCCGCGCAGGAACAGGGTCACCCCCATCTGGATGGCGACCGCCAGCACGATAATGCCCGCCGCCAGGAACATGCTGAAGCGCACCAGTCCCAGCTTGGTCATCAGATCGACATAATATTGCGCCCAGGATTTAATCTGTTTCATCTTATTGTTTTCCCCCGATATTCGCGGTACAGAATACCAGCACAACCGAGTGAACTCTTCTTAATCTCGCACAATTAATTAACGATTCGCCGAATGAAATGAGTGGGTTAGGATAATTGGCAATATTGAGTCAGTTGCCATTAAGTTTTTTTCTTTATACTCACCGGCTGAAATAATTCACAACCATTTAATTTAGGAGTTATCCGATGCGCAATACCACCTTGCTGGGCCTGGGCCTGCTGGTCGCAAATAGTGCTTATGCTGATTTGGGTGAAATTCCCAAGGAGTCTGGCTGGTCCGGTTTCCTGCTTGGCGGGGTCAGTGTCATCAATTACGAATCGAATTTTTATAGTGGTGATGATGAAAACCGCCGCCTGAGCGGACTGGGCAGTGCCGAGAGCAGCTCCGCCGTTGCCCCGCTGCTCAACGCCGATATCCGCTACACCTTTGCCGATACCCGCACCCAGGTCTTCCTCGGTAACCTGATCCAGGATGCCATCCGTTTCGACTTCACCCAGCAGCTCGGTATCCGTCAGGAGATGAGCGACAAGGGCATCGTAGCTGGCTCCGTGGTCTTTAATGCCATGCCGACCGAGCAGTGGAGCGATCCCTTCGCCGTAGGCGTTGATCGCCAGTCGACCGATATCAAGTCAAAAGGGGTGCGCTTCGCCTGGGACAGCATCTGGGGTAGCAACTTCAATGGCAGCCTGACCACCCGCAACATCGAGGTGGATGAGGAACGCAGCGGCCAGCAATACGATAAGGATAACCAGACAAACTATGCAGCCAAGCTGGATCGCAACGGCAAGATCCACGCCCTCGACCTCTCCTACAAATGGCAGCTGGCACCCGGTCAAATTCTGGAGCCAGCCTTTATCTACCGCCAAGCCGATCTGGACGGCAGCGCCCAAAGCTACAAGAGCAACGGCCTCCAGTTGACCTACGGCATGCGCGCTTCCCAGTGGTCTTTCGTCAGCAACGCCTATCTGGGCCAGACCAAATATGATGAAGCCAATCCAATCCCTGACTTTGGTAACAAAAAAGCCGACTCCGACGAGTTTGCCCTGACCGGCACCTTCTTCTGGCACCGCCTGTTCGGTATTGCTCCGCTCTCCGCAACCTTTACCGCTGGCTATGCCAAGTCCGATTCCGACATCAACTTCTACGATTCTGAATCAGTGATGTTCAACACCGGCCTGCTCTACAACTTCTAACGACAGTTGTGCGCACCGATACAACAAGGCCACCCGAAGGTGGCCTTGTTGCTATCCGGCGTTTGCTTCAGATACCCAGAGAGTCGAGCAGATCGTCGTGATCGTTGGCAACCGGGGCCGCAGCCTGAGCCTGCTTGGCGGCATCCTGCTTGGCCTGGGCGATCAGCGCATCGGGATCCAGCTCCTCGTGCTCCATCCCCTCATTGTGGATGCGGATGAACTCGGTTTTGTCCATCGCCAGCTCCAGATAGAAGATGTTGTTGCGGGCGGTGAAGAAGGTAACGCGGCGGGACTCCGGGCTGTCGAGATTGGTATCGACGCTCAGCATTACCTGCTTGTTGAGGGCCAGCATCTTCGGCTGGTTCTGGGTGATGTGGGTCTGCAGATCCCGACCCACCTTGACGGTGAAGCTGCCGACGATCTGGTTCATCAGCTCGCCCATCACGTTGCTCACCTCGTCAGAGGTGTGGGAGATGGCGAGATCCTCCTTGGAGAGCCCCATGCTCAGCATGTAGCTCTCGTACAGCTCCATGGCGGCGGCGGCGGAGAAGTTGATCACCACCAGACCGGAAAAACCGCCATCGAACAGCACGAAGCAGCCGATATCCGGCTTGAGGCAGGTCTTGCTGATCCGCTGCACCATGCCGGAAAACCGCACCTGACTCATGGTCGCGGCACTCAAAACGTCCGTCACCGAGTTGCACAGGCTGAGCAGCACATCCTCTGTGGTCAATACGGCATCGTCATCGGATCTTGTCACTATCATGGGACCTTCCTGAACATCGAAAATGGGCTTATCTATACCATAACTCTAACAGATGGCGCGGCCCGGAGACTGAAATAGCGACACGCCTCTCAGTTGACTCCATTATCAGCAGCCACAGGGGTGAAACCGCTCAGCTTGGCGAGCCGGGCACGCCATATATCGGCCTGCTGTGCCAAAACTTGTGGCTCATAAGGCACGACCGGATGAGCGCCCCAGATGGGGCCTGGCCAGGCGCGATCCGTCGCAAAGCGGGCTACATGGTGAAGATGGAGTTGCGGCACCAGATTGCCCAGCGCGCCGATGTTGATCTTGTCCGGGCTGAGGGCCTGTTCCATCAGGGCGGCGACGGCGCAGGACTCCTGCATCAGCTGTTGCTGCTGCTCCGGCGCCAGATGGTGAATTTCCCGCAGGTTGGCTACTCGCGGTACCAGGATCAGCCAGGGATACTGGCTGTCTTTGGCCAGCAAGACACGGCAGAGGGGCAGATCCCCGAGCCACCGGGTATCTGCCTGCAGGCGTGAATGCAATTCAAACATGAAAACCTCGTTGAGTACGATGAACAGAGCGCCTGAAAAAAGGAGTGTCCACGTTACTGCAACGGGCAGAAAACTTAAAGCTGTGGCACGGCCCAACCGATAAAGCGCTTGCGCAGGGCCGGGTCTGCCTGGAGGAACAACTGCTGCAACTGCCCTTCCAGCTCGCTGGCAGCCACAACGGGTTGCGCCCCACCGGAGAGCGTAGCGGTTGGTTGTGTAGTCACAGCGACGGCCGTCAGCGCCGCCTTGCCGCCGCTGCGGTTGTATTCAGCCAGTTTGCCATTCCAATCCACCCCAAGCAGCATGCCACTGGTCACCAGCACATCCTGCTGGATGGCAAGCGCGCGGCCATTCTCCTGCAGCGCCACCACCGGATCCTTGGCATAGGCCTGCATCCCCCGCTCGTCTCCCGGTACGCTGGCCGTCAGCTGCAAATGCTGATTGCTGCCCTGATAGCGCACCACCTGCGGCTCGGAACGTACCTGCCGATCATTCTCGCTGCTGCTGCGACTGGGGATCACCCCCTCGAAGCGCACCAGCAGTTGCTGTTCGCCATCCGCCAGGGTGGCATGCTGCTCATCCTGCAAGGTGCCGTTGCTCACCGCGAGGATGCGGAAATTCTCCGGCACCTTCACGTCCACCATGGCCTGTACACTGCCGGCCCCCAAGACTGCACAGAGCAGTACAAAACCGGTCAACCCTCTATTGTTCTTCATTCCCGCTGATCTTCCTGATGCCGATGATGGGCGCAGGGTAGCAGCCGAAGATGACAGAAAAATAACGCCGCTCAGAGAAGGTAGTGGGGTCGCTCGGCAAACCACTGGGCCAGCACCTGCTTGAACAGCCTGATCTTGCGCGGCACCCGCCGCTGCTGGGCATGCAGCACATGAAGCTGATGCAGCCCGCTCTGCCACTCGTCGAGCACGGTCACCAGCTCTCCTGCCGTCAGCTGCGATTCCACCAGCATCAGCGGGCACTTGGCATAGCCCATACCGGCGCGCGCCAGTTGCAACACTGTGCTGTAGTGGTTGGCCCGCACCTTGCCCTGCACCAGAATGTGGGCCTCTTCCCCCTCACGGATAAAGTGCCACTGCTCCCAGGCCGGATTGTGCCCCTGCAACAGGCAGCTGCGCCCGCTCAGCTCATAGGGAGTGGCAGGATACCCCTCTCGCACCACCAGCGCGGGGCTGGCCACCACCACATCCTTGAGCCGCCCCAGCGGCAGGGCCACCAGATTGTCCGGCACCTCGTTCATGGCGCGCAGGGCGATGTCGTTCTCCCCCTGGCTCATGTCGACCATCTGGTTGGTGAAATTGAGCTCCACCTCCACCCCCGGGCAGAGCGCGGCAAAACTGGTCAGCAGCTCACTCACCATGCGATCGCCGGTACTGACCGGGCAGGTAAAACGCAGTCTTCCGCTATCCTCTTCGGTCAGCGCCTGAATATCCTGCTCCGCCTGTCGAACCAGCGCGAAGCTCTCCCCCGCCTGCTGGTAGAGGGCCTTGCCCGCCTCGGTCAGACTGAGGCGGCGGGTGGTGCGCTGCAACAGTTGTGCATTGAGGGAGGTCTCCAGCGCACTGACATGGCGGCTCAGCATCCCCTTGCTGACCCCCAGCGTATCGGCAGCAGCCGAGAAACTGCCGCGCAGCACCACCTCGTAAAAACTGGCCAGATGGGCGATATCCATCATTAGCTCCAATATGGAAACAATGGGTTTATTTTACGCGCTTTTTCGCATTTTCTGTTGCGCTAGAATCTATACATCCCAACCAGGAGTGATGCAGATGAAAATTGTGATTGTGGGTGCCTCCGGCACCGTCGGCTCCGCTGTCAGTGAACTGCTTGCCAAAGATCATCAGGTGATCCGGGTCGGCCACAGCCGTGGCGATGCCACGGTCGATATGCGCGATCCCGCCTCCATCAAGGCGCTGTTTGCCCAGGTGGGCCAGTTTGATGCGCTGGTCGTCGCCAGCGGCAGTGTGGCCTTCAACGGCCTGACCGAGATGACCGACGAGCAGTGGCAGGTGGGACTGGAGAGCAAGCTGATGGGCCAGATCAACCTGACCCGAGCCGCCATTCCCTATCTGACTGACAAGGGTTCCATCACTTTGATCAGCGGTATTCTGAGCGAGGAGCCGATCAACTGGGGGGTGAGCGCCAGCACCGTCAACGGCGCCATCGATCACTTTGTGAAAGCGGCCGCCTGCGAGCTGCCCCGCGGCCTTCGCATCAACGTGGTGAGCCCCACCGTGCTGGCGGAGTCGATGGACAAATACGCCGACTTCTTCCCGGGGTTCGTGCCGGTACCCGCCGCCAAGGTGGCGCAGGCCTACAAGAAGTCGGTGCTGGGCATCCAGACCGGTCAGGTGTTCAGAGTGAACGGCTGAGCGCCGCTCGCTTGCCGCCAGACCAGCAATAAAAACGGGCCCCATAGCGGGGCCCGTCTGTTTCTCTGCCTCTCTCCTTCGCCGCCAGCAAACGTTTGTTTGTTGGCGACAAAAAAAGAGAGCAACCCTTAGTCGATCAGACCGTACTGATCGCGCAGCACCTCGATGATCTCCTGCTTGGGATTGGCAGAACGCGCCAGCTTGTGGCCGATGATCTTCTCGGCGATCCCGACATAGGTGTTGGAGATATCCATTATCACTTCGGTCGGCAGCTTGTTGTCGCGGGCCAGGGCAAAACGTTCCGGCATGCGGTTCTTGTTGAGCAGGATGTCCGGATCCGGGAAGTGGTTGAGCAGCCACTGACGGAAACCCTCTTTGGACTTCTCGACGATCTGTCCGTCGCGCAGGGCCGCGCCATCCCAGATACGGGAGCTGTCGGGGGTGCCCACTTCGTCCATGTAGATCAGCTTCTCGTTGCCGGCGGCATCGTGGACGTAACCAAACTCGAACTTGGTATCGACGAAGATCTGATCCAGCCCAGCCAGCGCGTCGCTAATGACGTTGAAGCCCTCTTTGAGCAGCACTTCGTAGCGGTCGATGTCGGCCGGTTTGCTGAAGTTGAAGCCTTTATAGTGGCGCTCGATATCGGCACGGGAGACGTTGACGTCATCGGCTTCCGGCACGCCATCCAGCCCTTTCAGCACGCCCTTGGTGGAGGGAGTGATGAGGATCTCCGGCAGTTTCTGATCCTTTTTCAGCCCTTCCGGCAGGGTGATGCCGCAGAACTCGCGCTCGCCATCCTTGTAGGCACGCCACATGGAGCCAGTGATGTACTGGCGGGCAATCGCCTCGATCATCACCGGACGGGCTTTTTGCACGATCCAGACGAAGGGGTGCGGAATATCCAGAATGTGGCTGTCGGCCAGTCCCTTCTCCTTGAACAGCTTGAACCAGTGGCTGGAGATGGCATTAAGCGCAGCCCCTTTGCCCGGTACGCCGTTCAGGCCATCCACACCTTGCCAGATGCAATCGAAGGCCGAGATGCGATCGCTGATCACCATGAGGGCGAGGGGCGCATCGGCCGGCACATCATAGCCTTTCTCTTTTATGAGCCGGGCACTGTCTTCGGGGGTCAACCAGTAGACGCTGCGCACTTTGCCGGAATGGACAGGTTTATCGGTACGGATCGGCAAATCGTCATTCACCGCCAATACTTGATCTGCAAGACTCATGGCTAATAACACTTCCTGTTTGTGGGGGGTAAACATCGCGAGTCCCTCACCTGCGCGCTCTGTTTGCAACGGCTGGCAAGGGGGCTCGCATCATCGAAAACCGCTCGGAATCCCCGCGTTTTCAGGGGGATTTTGATAACAAAACAGGGGCACAAGGCCCCTGTATTTATTCTGCTTTTGCTGCTGCCTGATCGGCCAGCCCCTTGGCGAACGCCTCGGACAGGCTGATATACATCTGGGAGATAACCCCGGACGATACCGGCTTCTTGTCCTTGTCGAACAGGGTAATGGAGGTCTTGCCTCCCGCCATTTCGCCAAGCTGGAAGCGGTATTTCTCCTCCTCCAGTTTGAACGGCTCGCTCCCTTTCGCCTTCCAGAACTCGGCGCCCGGCTCTTCGTATTCGACGTCGATCCAGCCCAGAGACTGTTGGGTATCCTTGATGGTGAAACCGTAAGCAGGCAGTACCTGGTTGAGGCGACGCCACACCTGATCAAAGGAGCCTTCGGCAATCCAGGCGCTCAGTTCGTTGTTGTCCAGACCCAGTTGCAGACCCATGCCATCGTTGGACTTGTGCTGCTCGCGGGCTTTCAGCTGGCTGTCGTAATAGAGCGAGAACTGGTTCAGCACCCGCGCGGCATAGCGCTGGGCATCGGCAGGGGTCAGCTTGTTGCTGGTCTCGCCGTCGATGGTCTCTTCGTGATCCAGTACCCGGACCGACATGTTGACGGCGTGGCGCTGGGCATCGTTGCGCACGGTGAACTGGTAACGCTGACGGATTTTGAAATCTTCGTCATCTTCACCCCAGCCATCGAGGGCTACTGTGTTGTCAAACCAGCCGGTCTGCAATACGCCATCCTGTTGATCCAGCTTCTCGGTGGTGACCTTGTATTTGGCCAGGAAGTTCATCAGGAACGACCAGGTATCGCGCTCCACGCTCTGGCTGGTGCTCAGGGCATAGAAGGCAACGGTCGGTTCGGTTGCGCTCTGCACCACCTGACTGCCCGGTACCACGGTCAGCAGTTGAGCGGGTGGGCGCACATCGACCTGGGCGCCGAGGGCACCTTCACGGCTGCTCTCGGGAAGCGGCGGGATGTCGTACTGGCTGTTGAAGGTGGGGGCACTCAATCCTGCGGGGATCAAGAACGCGCGGCCCTCGAGGCGGGCATCTTCATAACCGAAGTCGCGGTTGGCCATTTTGCGATCCTGGGGGGTGCTGCAACCGGCCAAGACGGCCACAGTCGCAACGCTCAGCACCAGACGGGCTCTATTTCCCTTTCCATTAGATTTAAACACTCGCCATCAACTCCGCTGTGGTCAGTGCTCGCGCCATCAGCTGTTCGCCCTCGGGGGTGAGGTCAACCAGCGGCAGGCGCAAGGTGGCTGTTGCAATCAACCCCAGTTGGGCACAGGCCCATTTCACCGGGGTGGGGCTCGGTTCGCAGAACAGAGTCTTGTGCAACGGCATCAAGAGATTGTTGATGTCATGCGCCTGCCCGGCATCACCGGCCAGCGCAGCACGACACATGTCGGCCATCTGGGCCGCTGCAATATTGGTGGTGACCGAAATCACGCCATCGCCACCTTGCAGCATAAAATCACAACCAGTGGCATCGTCGCCACTGTAAAGAGCAAACTCCGGCCCGCACAGCTCGCGCAGCAGCGGGGTGCGGCTCAAATCGCCAGTTGCCTCTTTCAAACCGATAATGCCGGGAACCTTGGCCAGACGGGCCACGGTCTCCGGTTTGAGATCGCAACAGGTGCGACCGGGCACATTATAAAGAATTTGGGGCAGACCACTAGCCTCGGCGATCGCACAATAGTGGCGATAGAGACCTTCCTGAGTGGGTTTGTTGTAGTAAGGAGTCACCGAGAGGCCAGCCACCACGCCAGTTTTGGCCAATCGCTTGGTCAACTCAATGGCGTGGGCGGTATTGTTGGAGCCGCAACCGGCGATGACGGGAATGCGTCCGGCGGCATACTCAACGGTCTTTTCAACGACGGCGATATGCTCCTGCTCGCTCAGGGTCACCGATTCCCCCGTGGTACCCACCGCAACAATGGCGCTGGTCCCGGCGCTGACATGATAGTCGACCAGTTTGGCCAGACTGGCCCAATCGACTTCACCTGAAGCCAGCATGGGGGTAACGAGCGCAACAATACTACCGCGTAACATGGACTTTTCTCCCGATTTTCAGGGGCGTAATGGTAAAGCTGACCCCTTTGAAAAACAAGGGAGAGAGGGGGCAAGCCGTGATACCATCCGGAACAAAAAGTAATGGACGAAAGTCGGCAGCGCCCCTCAGGGAGTGGTCATCAGGGCCGGAGGGTTGGCTTGCCAGCGCGGCTTTCGCAACGAAATAACGGACGAGAGAAGATTTATGACTCACTACCTGGTCGTAACGGCCATCGGCACGGACAGGCCTGGCATCGTCAATGAAGTGACCCGCCACGTCAGTGGTTGTGGTTGCAACATTGTGGACAGCCGCCTTGGTATCTTCGGCAATGAATTTACCTTTATCATGCTGCTCTCGGGCGACTGGAACAGCATGATGCAACTCGAAATCAGCCTGCCCCTGCGTAGCCAGGAGTGGGATCTCATCACCATGATGAAACGCACCGAACGCCACCAGTCCCTGCAGTATGACGTCCGCGCCAGTGCCGACCTGTTGATCCGCGACGAGCCCGGCATCGTAAGCCAGTGCACCCAGTTCTTCAGCGAACATGGCTGGAACATTCAGGCGATGCAATCCATGACCCTGGAGCAGCAGCCGTTCAACCTGCTGAAGATCAGTTTTCAGCTCAATCTGGCCAGAGAGGGTGAAGTGGAAGGTTCGCAAACCGCCTTCGCCGAATTCTGTCGTCAACTGGGTGCCGAATCGTTCGAGTTTATCGTCAATCGCAAACACGCCTGAGAGCGTTTTACCCGAGGAGACCCCATGCAACCACTACAAGCTGGCAGCCCCGCCCCCGATTTCTCCCTGCCCGACCAGAATGGCAATCAGGTCAGCCTCGCTGGCCTGCGCGGCAAGAAGGTGCTGGTCTATTTCTACCCCAAGGCGATGACCCCCGGCTGCACCACCCAGGCCTGCAGCCTGCGCGATGTGAACACCGAACTGGCCGCCCTCAATGTGGTGGTGCTTGGCATCAGCCCTGATCCGGCCAAACGTCTGAAGAAATTCGAAGAGCGGGACCAGCTCAACTTCACCCTGCTGGCTGATGAGGACCACGCCGTCGCCGATGCCTTTGGCGTCTGGGGCCCGAAGAAGTTCATGGGCAAGGAGTATGATGGTATTCACCGCCAGAGCTTCCTCATCGACGAAGATGGCAAGATTGCCCACCACTTCGACAAGTTCAAGACCAGCGATCACCATCAAGTCGTGCTGGATTTCCTCAAGGGGTAACCCTTCTCTGCATTATTGAAAGGCCTGCCACGCAGGCCTTTTTGCTCTGACAAGCCATCCCTTGCCTGAAGATTTTTCTCACCAACCCCCCGCCCAGATCAAAAAATTCATTTTATATATGGGTTAACGTGACCCCAGAATCATCTTCCAGCGAGATATCCCATGAACATGAGCAACACAGAGCGTTTGATCCTGAGCAACCAGTACGAAATTCTGGCAAAACTCAATCCGGAGAAAGCGGACTTCTACCAGCGTGCCAGCACCATCATCGAGCGCGGCTACTGCCTGCAGATCCTCGAGCTGGAGAAGAGCTTCGGCCATCTGGATCTGGCGACCTGCCAGGAGGTGATCGATACCCTGGAGCTGCACCACGCGCTGGCTATCTCATGGGGTAATCTGGACGCAGCCGATCAGGGCGAGATCAACGCCAGCCGGCTGGAGTTCAACGGCTACAGCCGCAGCCAGGAGCGTGAGCTGGCCGACTACGTCTGCTTCCTGCTGGAGGTGGACAAGCGCTTCCCCGAGCTCAAGTGCCCGTGCGACGAGCTCTCCAGCGACATCGCCATGCGCGACAAGTACCAGCGGATGCTGCAGGTGTGGCGTCAGTGCCCGCGTCAGTACAAGCTCTCCATCCAGGAGATCCGCAAAGTGCTGGCTGCCTGATGGCAGGGCACCAGACAACAAAAAGGCGCCACTGGCGCCTTTTTGTATCTGAATCGGGTTATTCGTAGAGAAAGGATTTATCGAGCTGCTGGAAGGCGGCCTTGAGGGTATCGGCCAACTCTTCATAGCGCGGCTGAGACACCAGCTGACGACGGCCACCCTGCTCGTTCATCTTGCCGTTGATCTCCCGATACCAGCTCGCCAGCGACGGGGGTAAACGGGTGTCGGCACGCTGGCCGAGCCAGTAGTAGCCCTGCAGCGGCAAACTGAGCAGAAACAGCACGGATGTGATGACGGAGGGCCAGTAGTGCAGCTCGCCAAACTGGAACTGCAGCATCACGCTCAACACCGCCAGCGCGGGGATCACCTTGAGGGCGAACTCGGTTGCCTTGATCACCCGATTTTCAGGAAACATCGAATTGAGCTCGGGACGGCGCGGCCAAAGCGTCATATAATGGCGGCCTTGCTGTAACTTAGTTCCAAAAATGTTCATGCTCATACTACCTCCGAGCGCTTTTTGAACGTACTAACGGCAAAACCTCGACAAAATTTGATGCAAAGTAACAAAGGTTGAGGATGACTTTGTTATTTTTCAACAATCGGGTTATCCTTTGTACGCCCATTTTTGCGTCAAAAGCTTCTTGCTATTGACCTGTCAGGGACGTCTGGATTTCGGGTCTTGTATCACTATACAAGGGGCAAGCAACAGATTGCCAACCCTCATAAGGATAAGTTGAAAGTTTTTGGCCGCACCGCGTCCAACGCATCCGCCTACACAACCCAATCTGCGATAGGATTTATTCATGAGTAAGCTGGTTCTTGTTCTTAACTGTGGCAGCTCTTCCCTGAAGTTTGCCGTCATTGACGCAACCACCGGTGATGACCTGCTGTCCGGCCTGGCCGAGTGCTTCAACCTCGACGATGCCCGCATCAAGTGGAAACTGAATGGCGAGAAAGGCAGTGCCGATCTGGGCGCTGGTGCCGCTCACCAGGAAGCGCTGGACTTCATCGTCAACAAGATCCTGCCGCTCAATCCGGAACTGTCCAAGAACCTGATCGCCATCGGTCACCGTGTTGTTCACGGTGGCGAGCGCTTCACCTCTTCCGTTGTCATCTGCGAAGACGTGATTGCCGGCATCGAAGCTGCTGTTCCGTACGCCCCCCTGCACAACCCGGCTCACCTGATCGGTATCCGTGAAGCTCGCCGCGTATTCCCGGCGCTGGCTGACAAGAACGTGGCCGTATTCGATACCGCGTTCCACCAGACCATGCCGGAAGAAGCCTTCCTGTACGCCCTGCCGTACAAGCTCTACAAAGAGAACGGCATCCGTCGCTACGGAGCCCACGGCACCAGCCACTACTACATCAGCCTGGAAGCTGCCAAGCAGCTGAACAAGCCGGTTGAAGAGCTGAACATCATCAACTGCCACCTGGGCAACGGCGGTTCCGTCTGCGCCATCAAGAACGGCAAATCCGTTGATACCTCAATGGGCCTGACTCCGCTGGAAGGTCTGGTGATGGGTACCCGTTCCGGTGATCTGGACCCGGCCATCATCTTCTTCCTGCACGACAAGCTGGGCATGAGCGTGGCCGATATCAACACCATGCTGACCAAAGAGTCCGGCCTGCAGGGTCTGACTGAAGTGACCTCCGACTGCCGTTTCGTTGAAGACAACTACGACAGCAAAGAAGAAGCCAAGCGTGCTATGGACGTTTACTGCTATCGCCTGGCCAAGTACATCGGCGCCTACGCTGCCGCCATGGACGGTCGTCTGGACGCCGTTGTTTTCACCGGTGGTATCGGTGAAAACTCCGCCCCGATCCGTGAAATCACCCTGAACAAGCTGGGTCTGCTGGGCTTTGACGTCGATCACGACGCCAACCTGAAGGCTCGTTTCGGCAAGGGTGGCGAGATCACCAAGGCTGGTTCTACCAAGGCTCTGGTAATCCCGACCAACGAAGAGTGGGTTATCGCCCACGACGCGCTGGAACTGGTCGGCGCTTAATTGACGCAGTAACTCGAGGCCGCCCACAGGGCGGCCTTTTCCTGATCCCAAAAAATGAACAAGGGGTATAAAGTGGCACGCACTATTATGCTTATCCCGGTCGGCACTGGTGTCGGCGTAACTTCCGTGAGTCTGGGCGTTGTTCGCGCCATGGAGCGTCACGGTGTCAATGTCAGTTTCTTCAAACCGGTTGCCCAGCCGCGTCCGGGTGAAACCGGCGCCGAGCGCTCAACCGCCGTTATCCGCGCAGCTGCCAACATTAATCCGCCCGAGCCCTTCACCCTCTCCTACGCCGAGAACATGATCAGCTCCAGCAACACCGACATCCTGCTGGAAGAGATCGTTGCCCGCTTCGAAGAGCACGTGAAATCCAGCGGTGCCGAAGTGCTGGTTGTCGAAGGTATGGTGCCGACCGACAAGCAGCCCTTTGCCAACAAGCTGAACTACGACGTCGCTAAAGCTCTGGATGCTGACATGGTATTCGTGACCCACCCGGGCCATGACTCCAGCCAGAAGCTGAAAGAGCGCATCGAACTGGCCTGCTCCAACTTCGGTGGTGTCAACAACCCCCGTATCGTTGGTTGCGTAATCAACAAGGTTGGTGCGCCGGTTGACGAGCATGGCGTAACCCGCCCTGACCTGACCGAGATGTTCGAAGCCCATCACCACGCTTCTGACGCTGCCCACAACCTGGAAGTGCTGCAAGTGTTTGGCAAGAGCCCGCTGCGCATCCTGGGTTGCATCCCCTGGAACACCCAGCTGATCGCCCCACGCGCCAAGGATCTCGCCAAGCATCTGGCTGCCAAGATCCTGCACAAGGGTGAGCTGGACAGCCGCCGTCTGCAGACCGTGACCTTCTGTGCCCGTTCCATCCACAACATGGTCGAGCACTTCCGTCCGGGCAGCCTGCTGGTGACCTCCGGCGACCGCTCTGACGTCATTGTCTCCGCCTGCCTCTCCGCCATGAACGGCGTCAAGCTGGGCGCCCTGCTGCTGACCGGTAACTACCATCCGGAGCCGCAGGTCATGGCGCTGTGCCAACAGGCCATGGCCACCGGCCTGCCGATCATGATGACCGGTACCAACACCTGGCAGACCGCCGTCAGCCTGCAGAACTTCAACGTCGATATTCCGGAAGATGACCGCGAGCGTATCGAGCTGGTGCAGGACTACGTCGCTGGCCACATCGACAAGCACTGGATCGAGTCGCTGACCGTCAGCTCTACCCGTTCCCGTCGTCTGAGCCCGCCGGCATTCCGTTATCAGCTGACCGAGCTAGCCCGTCAGGCCAACAAGCGTGTCGTGCTGCCGGAAGGCGACGAGCCGCGCACCATCAAGGCTGCCGCCATCTGTGCCGAGCGTGGCATTGCCCGTCCGGTGCTGCTGGGTAACCCGGAAGAGATCCGTCGCGTTGCCGAACAGCAGGGTGTGGTACTGACCGATCGCGTCGAGATCATCGATCCGGCCGTTGTGCGCGAGCGCTATGTGCCGCGTCTGGTCGAGCTGCGCAAGAACAAGGGCATGACCGAAGTGGTTGCTCGCGAGCAGCTGGAAGACAACGTGGTACTGGGTACCATGATGCTGGAGCGCAATGAAGTTGACGGCCTGGTATCCGGCGCGGTACACACCACTGCCAACACCATCCGTCCGCCGATGCAGATCATCAAGACCGCTCCGGGCTCTTCCCTGATCTCCTCCATCTTCTTCATGCTGCTGCCTGACCAGGTGCTGGTCTACGGTGACTGCGCGATCAACCCGGATCCGACTGCCGAGCAGCTGGCCGAGATCGCTATCCAGTCCGCCGACTCCGCAGCCGCGTTCGGCATCGAGCCGCGCGTCGCCATGATCTCCTACTCCACCGGTACCTCAGGCGCCGGTGCCGATGTAGAGAAAGTGCGTGAAGCGACCGAGCTGGCCAAGGCCAAGCGCCCCGACCTCATCATCGACGGCCCGCTGCAGTACGACGCGGCCATCATGGAGAACGTGGCCAAGTCCAAGGCACCGAACTCACCGGTTGCCGGTAAAGCTACCGTGTTCGTCTTCCCGGACCTGAACACCGGTAACACCACTTACAAAGCGGTGCAGCGTTCCGCTGACCTGGTCTCCATCGGCCCGATGCTGCAAGGCATGCGCAAGCCGGTCAACGACCTCTCCCGTGGCGCCCTGGTTGACGACATCGTCTACACCATCGCCCTGACCGGTATCCAGGCTGCCCAGGCTGACGAACAAGCCTAATCAGTGCCTGTCTGAAAAAAACGATCACAAAGGCTGCTCACCCCAGGTGAGCAGCCTTTTTTATTGGTTCTTTTTTGAAGACCAGTGAAACATGCCATCAGCACAGTGTTATGTAGAATAATGCCATGTGATGTGCAAGAAATGTCTCGAGCGTAACTCTGCGGGAAAGCGTGTCCGCCACCTTAAAGATGCATCTAAAATAGATTCAAGATCATACGCTTAGATATATGAGGGCATTTATAGCTGAGCGCTTATAGCAAATATTTCGCCATCGGCATGAGGATTTGACCTGTTAGAAATAGCAGTGAAAAAGACCCGTTTGATACGCTATTCATCAATGTGCCACTCGGCAATATCCACATCATGGAGGAATGGAAATGCTGATGAAGAAGCTCTCTGCAGTCATGCTGCTGGCCTGCTTGCCCCTGTTCAGCCAACCTGTGCTGGCCGTAGATAAGGCAGCGCCCAAGCAAACAACCACAGCCGAGGTCGCCAAGGAGTCCGGCAAGCTGAACATCAATACGGCCACCCTTGCCGAACTCACCAGCCTGAAAGGGATTGGCGACAAGAAGGCACAAGCCATCGTCGACTATCGGGAAAAACAGGGAAAGTTCACCTCGGTCGATCAGCTGGCGGATGTCAATGGCATTGGCCCGGCCACGCTGGAAGCCAACAGGGACATGATAATAGTCAAATAAAGTCGAATGGATCAGTTGCAAATGGGGCAGCCTGTGGCTGCCCCATTTTTCTTGGGGTATGATTGCCGCACTTTAATCCCGCTGGATAGTTTTCCATGAAAAAGACTCCTCTTGTTGTTCGTAAGGCCGTGCTCCCGGTAGCCGGTCTGGGTACCCGTATGCTGCCAGCCACCAAGGCCATCCCGAAAGAGATGTTGCCGGTGGTCGACAAACCGCTGATCCAGTACGTAGTGCGCGAAGCCATCGCCGCCGGTATCAAAGAGATCGTGCTGGTCACCCACTCGAGCAAGAACTCCATCGAAAACCACTTCGACAAGAGTTTCGAACTGGAAGCGACCCTCGAGAAGCGAGTCAAGCGTCAGCTGCTGGAAGAGGTGCAACAGATCTGCCCGAAAGACGTCACTATCATGCACGTCCGCCAGGGTGAGGCCAAAGGTCTGGGCCACGCGGTGCTCTGCGCCCGCCCGCTGATCGGTGACAACCCGTTTGCCGTGCTGCTGCCGGATGTGCTGATCGACGACGTTGCCAGCAACCCCAAGCAGGACAACCTGGCCGAGATGGTGCACATGTACGAAGAGAACCAGATCAGCCAGATCATGGTGGAAGCGGTTCCCGAGAGCGAAGTGGACAAGTACGGCATCGCCGACATCAAGGGCGAGGCCCTGAGCGAGGGGATGTCTCTGCCGATGCAGGCCATTGTCGAGAAGCCGCCCCGTGACGAAGCCCCCTCCAATCTGGCGGTGGTGGGTCGTTACGTCCTCTCCTCCAATATCTGGCCGCTGCTGGAGAAGACCCCGGCCGGTGCCGGTGACGAGATCCAGCTGACTGACGCCATCGCCATGCTGATGGAGCAGGAGCAGGTCAACGCCTACTTCATGAAGGGCAAGAGCCACGATTGCGGCAGCAAGCTGGGCTACATGAAAGCCAATGTGGAATATGGTGTGCGCCATCACGAGCTGAATGGTGAATTCATCGGCTGGCTGAAGCAGTTCGTCAAGCAGTTGTAATCGCTGATAAATCTGTTTTTTATAGACGTATTTAAGGGGCATCAAATGATGCTCCTTTTTCATTTTTGCAACAAAAAATCAATCAAGAGTAAATAAACTCTCAGCAAATCATAATGTTGTAATTTATTCACACATGCTCTATAAGGATTGAGGCGTGTTTCTCGCCCTTGCATAAAAAACTCAAAAAAATATAAGACACAGGTGGAAGTTCCAATGAATAACCCGTCAAAAGGGACCTTTTTAGGTCACCCTAAAGGGCTTTTTTTGCTCTTTAGTACCGAACTGTGGGAGAGATTCTCCTATTACGGCATGCGTGCCGTGCTGGTGCTCTATCTGACCGACCTGACTGCCAACGGCGGTCTGGGCTGGAGTCAGGCAGATGCCCTCAAACTCTACGGTATCTATACCGGTCTGGTTTATATCACTCCGCTGATCGGCGGCTGGCTGGCTGACACCTTCCTGGGTCAACGTCGCGCCATCCTGATCGGTGCCGTGCTGATGGCCGCAGGTCAGTTCACTCTGGCACTGCCCCACGCCATGTTCCCGGATATGGTCAACACCATGTTCTACGCGGGCCTCGCGCTGCTGATCGTGGGTAACGGCCTGTTCAAACCGAACATCTCCACCATGGTGGGTGACCTCTATGAAGAGGGCGATCACCGCCGTGATGGTGCTTTCACCATCTTCTACATGGGTATCAACCTGGGTTCCCTGCTGGCAGGCGTGATCTGTGGTGCTGCAGCTACCGCCTACGGCTGGCAAGCTGCCTTCGTCGGCGCCGGTATCGGTATGCTGCTCTCTCTGGTGATCCAGGCTACCATGGCCCAGCGTTTCCTGGGTGACATCGGTCGCGTCACTGCCGCCCAGCGCGCAGCCGCCCTGCGTACTACCGAGCAGAAAGCACCGCTAACCAAGCAGGAAGTGGATCGCATCAAGGTTATCCTGGTACTGGGTCTGTTCACCATCATCTTCTGGGCCGGTTTCGAGCAGGCCGGTGGTCTGATGAACCTCTACACCCAGGAGTATACCGACCGCATGATCGGCAGCTTCGAAGTGCCGACCGCCTGGTTCCAGTCCCTGAACCCCTTCTTCATTATCACACTGGCACCGGTCGTTGCGGCCATCTGGATCAAGCTCGGCAAGAAAGAGCCGAACTCTCCGGTGAAATTCGCCATGGGTCTGCTGTTCCTGGCTATCGGCTTCCTGTTCATGGTCGGTGCCGTGCTGCAGCAGGGTGGTGACAACACCGTCAAGACCTCCATGTTCTGGCTGGTTGGCGCATACCTGTTCCACACCCTGGGCGAGCTCTGCCTCTCCCCGATCGGCCTCTCCATGGTGACCAAACTGGCTCCGCTGCGTCTGGCTTCCCTGATGATGGGTGCCTGGTTTGGCTTCGTTGCCCTGGCCAACTACGCTGCGGGCTTTATCGGCTCCTTCGTGGGTGAAGCCGGCCCGATCGCCATCTTCGGTGGCATCGCCCTGGCTGCAGTACTTAGCGCACTGATCCTGCTGACCATGGCCAACCGCCTGGTTTACTGGATGCACGGTGCCGAAGGCCCGGCCAAAGAGCCGCAAGCTCAAGAGAAGAAACTGCACTCCGCCACCGTCTAAACGGTCAGGATTGTAAACAACAAACAGGGCGCCCATCGGCGCCCTGTTTGTTTTAGCCTGTTTATCAGGCGGCATCAGTGATGACGAACCTGCACATCCAGCGAGCCGCCGCTGTCGCTGCGAAACTGCAGGGCGAACGGTTCATGCCAGCTGCGTTTGTGCAGGGCGTAGTGGCTACTGCGCATCAGGCCAAGGGGCAAGCCGCCGGAGCGCATCAGCCAGTGGGGAGAGGTGAGCCCTGCGTTGGCAAACACCAACCCATCATGCTGATCAAACAGCAGCGCCGCCATGGCAAAAGAGTGGCGAAGCCCGGACGCCATCAACTGATGGTTGAGGTATTCTAGCAACCGGTGCGGCTGGCTCAGCAACCGGCTCTCGTTCTGCTGAAACTGGCGGTAGGGAACGTTCATCAAGGAGCGCACCAGCGCACCACAAAATGCCGCATCCGTCCCCATGATCGGCAGCTCCATCACCAGCACCAGCAGCTTGTCTTCCACCTTGAAGGTATCGGGAATAAACAACTGACCCAGCCCCTTGAACGTGACCTGCCAGGGGCCCCACTCCTGCAAGCCCGGCGGCTTGAGCCCCGCCAGCAGGCGGCTGGCCGCCTTGTCGTAGGCACTGAAATAGTCGATGTGATCCATCAGCTCCAGTTGCTGCGCCCGGTTGGCGCTGCCATTGAGACACTGTTCGATGCTGCGCTCTACCAGCGCGTAATCCTCGAGGGGTTTGAGCAGATAATCCCGCGCACCGGCACGCAAGGCGCTGGCGACCGCCTCCATGGTGCTCTGGGCCGAAATGACGATAACCGAAATATGGGGATAGCGCGCAGAGAGGCAGGCGATCACCTCGTGGCCATCCATATTGGGCATATTGAGATCGCAGAGCACCACATCGGGATGATAGAGGGCCGCCGCCGACAGACCCTCAATACCATCTTCGGCCTGAAACACCGTTGCCCCGTCCCGTGCGAGGTAACTTACTAACGAGTGGCGAAAAACGGCCTCGTCCTCCACCACCAGGATCCGTAGCCCGGCTTTTGACATCTTGATAAAGCTCTTATTAGTCAATTGGTTATTTAGGTATTAAGACTAGCTCAAAAGTGCGGTCAGCGCGGAAACCCTGCGTCAAAAGTAGACCTCGATCATATGATGGCATCAAGAGAAACCTATCCGCCCGCGCAGCTCTATTCGCTCGGGTGGCCCCACGACTACGACCGCCATCCGAATTGTGCAAGTGGGCGCCATAAGGGATAATGCCCCCCACTCCAGCTCGTGAAGAAGACCATGACCCCAGCCGAATACAGCGCCCTTGCCCACCCAAGATTGTCCCATCCGGCTCGCAGTCTCTATACCCTGCAGCTGCGCCGACTGGTGCTGGAAAATCAGGCGGCAAGGCTCAACTATCCCGAGCTGGGTCGGGCGCTGGCAGTGGTCGATCCGGGAGATCCCTGCGGCTTTTCGTTTCAGGTCAATGCCCGCCAGCTCACCGAGCTGTTCGATGAACTGATGGAGGCGGGCCTGCTGCAAGTCGAGGCTCAGCCCGAGAGTGAGCACTACCATCAGTGCCCGTTCCAGTTGCCACTGCTGACCCAGAAATTGCGCAGCCCGCTGCCGGAGCGCCCCTTCCAGATGCATCTGCAATGGCGACCGGACGAAGAGCTGCCTGCCCTCGCCCGTCTGTGCGGAGTGATCGATGCCAGCTACAGCGAAGAGGATCTGGGGGAGTTTATCGCCTACTGGCTCGGGCGCCCCGAGGTGTTCGACTCCCAGCATCAATGGATGCTCAAGTTCATTCGCGCCCTCAAGACCCGCCGCTATACCCGTCGCAAACCGATGGAGGTGCAGGGCTACCAGCAGGTGACTCCGGCCCCGGCGGAGCCGGGCCCCAGCAAACGGGCCCAACAGATGATCGAAGAGGCCAAGCGACTGGCCCAACAGCAGACGCAAGAACCCGCAGCGCAGCAGGAGCCGGATAATGATTGATAGCGGCCCCCGCCTGCAGGCAGAATCAACCCCTTGTCTACCCATCCCTGATCGAGCAGAAGGAGCATTCCATGACTGACCCGCAAGATCCCCTGCGCCAGGAGCTGGAAGAGATCGAAGCCAAGCGCCAGAAGATCGCCAAGGCCAAGCAGGATCACCGCATTCACGACCCGGAATTGAGCCGCCATGTGGGTGGCCTGCTGGAGCGCATTCGTCGCCTGCAACAAGAGACCGGTGGCGGCCAGTATGACTACGAGACCCTGCGCAAGGAGTATGACGCCAAGGCCAACGCCGAGGTGCGCGAGCTGCAGAAGGCAGCCCGTCAGGAGCGGATCCAGAAGCTGATCGCCCAGGCCGACCTCAATCCTGACTGGGTATTTGACAAGATGGATGCCGGTGACCCGGCGCTGCAATACCCAATCGAAACCGCCCGTTACTTTATCAGCGGCTTCGAGCACTGGGAGAAGAGCGGTGGCGGCTGCATGCTGATCTACGGCGACTACGGCACCGGCAAGTCGACCCTGGCGGGGGCGGTTGCGCATGAGCTGATCGCCCGTCACCAGAAATCGGTGATCTTCCAGCAGTGGGCCTCCATCGTCGATCGGCTGTTCTTCAACGTCATCCCCGATCAGGACGAGCGAAACCAGTACCGCCGCGCACTGGAAGAGGTGGATCTGCTGATCATCGACGAGGTATCGGCCAACCGCGCCAAGATGGCGGAGAGCCAGTCCAGCTTTCTCGGCCACTTGCTGCGCCGTCGCCGCAACCTGTCAAAGAGCGTCATCATCATCACCAACCACACGCCCCAGACCCTGCATCAGGCGATCGGTGATTTCAGCTATGAGGCGATCAAGGCGTTCAATCCGGTGGATATCCACCTGAGCGGCCCCAGCCGTCGCCCCAGCATCGGCAACTACAACGGCTGATCCCTCTCAAAGAGTGCGAGTCGCTGGCGGCTCGCACTCTCTCCTCCCTGCCAGCTCACAAATAGAAACAACTCTCATTTACAGTAGGCGAACAAGCCACTAGGCTAGCCCCTTTTGCCAAGGGAGCTCATCTATGCCAACCACACTGATTTTCGGAGCCAGCCGCGGGCTGGGCCGTGCCTTTACTCACCACGCCCTTAACAAGGGTCACCGGGTCGTTGCGCTAGTGCGCAGCCCCGAGATGGCCATGGAACTGAGTGCGCTGGGAGTCGAGGTGATCGAGGGGGATGCGCTGGATCCGGCTGCGGTGCAGCAGGCATGTGTTCTGGCGGGGCTAGAAGCACAGGTCGTCTCTACCCTCGGCAGCTTTCGCCAAACAGTGCCAGTGGACTATCAGGGCAACCGTCATGTGATCGATGCCATGGAGCAGGCAGGCCTGAAACGGCTGCTGCTGGTCACCTCCCTCGGCTGTGGCGACAGCTGGCAGTATCTGCCGGAGCGGGCCCGCGCCGCCTTCGGTCACGAGGTGCGTCTCAAGAGTCTGGCGGAGAGCTGGCTGCAGACCAGCTCCCTCGCATGGACCATTCTTCGCCCGGCGGGCCTTCAGGATGGCGACGCCACCGGCCGCGCCGAACTGAGTCAGGGCAAGGAGGTTCATGGACTGGTACGCCGCGCCGATGTGGCCGCCCAAGGGCTGCGTCTGCTGGCGGATGAGACTGCTGTGGGGCAGATCTACGCCATCGGGGATCCCACGCTCCAGCGTGGCTAAAGCAGCAGTAAAACCGCTTAACCCCACCACATAACAAAACGGTCAGCCCAAGGGCTGACCGTTTTCGCTTTACCGCACACGCCATCTCACGGGCGCTTGCCCTATTCCGCTTAACCGGTGGTCGTTTCACCCTGCACGACTGACGGACAAGCAACCGGCAACGACTGCTGCCGCCAACGCAGCAACAGGCAGGCCAGCACGCCGTAGAGCAGCGCCAGTCCCCACAGCTGCCACCAGTAACGGGAAACCTGCGCGAAGTCTGCCCCCATCTGGTTAAGGCGCAGAAAACCCTCGATGGCGGGGATAGTGGGCACCCACTGAGCCAGCCAGTTGAGAGGCGCCGGGATCAGCTCGAGCGGCCAGATAAAGCCCGCCAGAAAGACCAGTGGCAGGGAGGAGAGGAGTACCACCTGAGTGGGCAGATCCCGCCGGGTAAAGATGGCGCCCAGCACAATACCGAGCCAGCAGGTCGCCAGCAGGAACGGCAGGGCGAACAGCCACAGCTCCAGCGGATCGGCATGACGGGCGATGTTGTAGTGATCGAAGCAGAAGCCGAGGAAGTAGCTCACCGGCAGCAGGAACAACCCCGCCAGCACCAGGGTTCTGGCCAGCAGCAGCGGCAATACAGGCGCGCTTTGCCAGTAACCATGCTCGCCGCGGCAACTGCGCTGGTTCTGGGTCGCCCCCAGGATCCCCGCCCCCATCAGCAACACCTGATGGAGGATCAGCACGAACACCGCTGGCACCACGTAATTCACATAGCCCATGGTGGGGTTGAACACCGGTACCACGTTGAGGGCCACCGCATTCCAGCCCATAGCCGCTTGTGGCAGCGCCTCACCGTGACTCAACAGCCGCGCCACCTTCACCTGCGCGGCGAGAGTGCCACCGGCCTGCGACAGCCCTTCGGCAATGGTGCCGTAGACCAGAAAGTAGGAGGCATCACCGGCATAACTCAGGGTGACGCTCTTGCCCTGCATCAGATCCCGATAGAAGTGGTTGGGGATATGCAGGATCCCGCTCGCCTCCCCGGCCATCATCAGCTGGCGCGCCTCGGCCAGCGAATTGGCCCGCGCAACCAGCTTCACCTGCGGCGTGGCATCGGCCATAAACTCCAGCTGACGGGACAACTGACTGCCATCCTCGTTGACCACCACCACCGCCTCTTCCCGCGGCAGCTGATGCAGATAGGGCTGGGGATAGAGAAACGAGTAGAAGATCACCCCGCCAAACAGGGTCAGCATGATGGCGCGATCCGCCAGCAGGGTGCGCAGCTCTAGGCGCAACAGATCGACAAATCCCAGCATCACTCAGGCTCCTTTTCGGCGCTCGCCACTGCGGCTGATTGACGGGCCAGCTCGGCCTGCTGCTTGTAACGACGAACCACCAGCAGCAGGGGGAGCAGAAACAGCAGCAGCGCCCCCAGTTGCGGCAACGCCGATGCGAGAGGCAGACCGTAGTTGCTCTGACCAATCTGCAGCTCCACATAGTGAGAGACCGGCAACAGGCTGCGCCAGAAGCGGGCGAAATCCCCCATGGCACTCACCGGAAAGGTGACCCCCATAAAGGCGAAACCGGGCGCAGTGTAAGCCCCCGCCAGCGACAGAGCGCGCGCCGGATCCCGGATGATGCCGTAAAAGAAGGCCCCCATGGTGACGCAGGCGGCCGAAGCCAGCCCCAGCCCCACCAGCAATACCAGCCAGCTGCCGTGCATGGGGTATGAGAAGCCCTTGAACAGCAGCAGCGTCCAGACAATCCCCCAGCCCCAGCCAATCAGCACGTGGGGCAGCAGGGTGCGCCAGAGGCCAAACCAGACACCGCGAGTAGTCCAGTCCAGCCCCAGCCGATCGGTACGGGCCAGCGCATTGAGGCCGAACAGCACCACCAGGATCTGCCACACCGCGGGCAGAATGGCGCTCAGCAGAAATTGGGCATAGCTGGAGTTGAGGTTGTAGAGCGCAGTGACCTGACTGCTGATAGGCACCGACTGCCCGAGCGCGCCGGGCAGAGCCTTGCCATCGGCCATCGCTTCCAGCACGCCCACCTGACCGTTGAGGGTGCCGACCACCTGCGCCAGCGCCGAGTTGACCAGCTTGGCGATCAGGATGAACTGGCCGTTGTTGAACACAGTCACCTGCGGCTGGGTGCCCTGACGGGCATCCCGCTCCAGATGGTTGGGGATCACCACCAGCGCATAGATGTCGCCACCGCGCAGGGCGTGGGCACCGGCATCGATGGAGTCAAACTGTTGCGCCACCTTGAGCCCGGCCGAGCCATCCAGCGAGAAGGCGAGCTGGCGCGACAGCATGCTGTGGTCGAGATCCACCAGCCCCACCTTGAGGTCGCGGGCCAGCCCTGCCGAGAAGATCCAGCAGAGGATCCCCATCAGCAGCAGCGGCACCCAGCTCATCAGGGCACGACTGAACGGATCCTGCCACAGCAGCCGAAATTCACGTCCCATCAGAGTTCAACCAGCACACTCATGCCAACCCGCAGCCCCTCAACCGGTTGCAGCGGGCGAGCCTCCACCTGGAAGCTCTTCATGTCGAAGCCCTGACGGGTATCGGTGGCACGCCAGGTGGCGAAATCCCCCATCACGGCCACATGGGTCACCTTGAAGCGCACCATCTGATCGCCAAGGCCCGGGATGCGGGCATCGAACTCGGTACCGACCGGGAAGCGGGGCAGCAGATCCTCGCGAACATGGAACTGGGCCCAGGCATCGCTCATGTCGAGCAGGGTCACCACCGGGAAGCCTTGCGGCGCCAACTCGCCACTGCGCAGCAGCACCTGGCTTACCTCGCCGGTGTGGGGGCTGACGATACGGGTATCGGCCAGATAGGCCTCAACCTCGGCCACCGAACCGGCCGCCATCTTGGCCTTCTCGCGGGCGGCGATCTTGGTCTCTTCCCGCGCCCCTTCCAGCGCCATCTGGTACTGCTGCCACGCCATCCCTTCGCTGTAGCGGGCGGCTTGCCAGGCAGTCCAGGCCTCATCGCGTTTTTGCAACGGCATCACGCCGTCGCGGTGCAGGCTGGCCACCCGCTCATAGGTCTTGCCACGCAGTTGGGCTGCAGCCTTGGCTTTTTGCCACTGATCCTTGGCGGCAGCGATCTGTTGAGCACGGGCCCCTTTCTCCGCCTCTTGCGCCATGGCGCCCGCAGCGGCTTCACCGGCCTTCGCCTGGCTCAGCTTGGCTTCAATCTCGGGGCTCGCCAGGGTAAAGACCAGCTGATCCTTGGTCAGCAGATCACCCTTTTTCACCAACACTTCGTCGATGCGACCCGGCACCTTGGAGGAGACCGAGTACTGCTGCGCTTCAATCTGCCCTTGCAGATGCACCGGCTCCGGCTGATAAGCCAGCCAGAAACGCCAGCCGAGCCACACCACCAGGATCACCAGCGCCAATGGCAACAACAGCGGTTTACCCTGGCTCATCTTCTTTTTGATGGGGGGATGGCTCATCACTTCACCTCGACAAACGGGCGACCCTTGACGGTCGGAAAAGACATGAAAAAAGGAACAAACAGGGCAGGGATCATGAGTTCACCTCGATCACCTGGCCATGCTGATATTGATTGAAACTGTTCATCTGGCCGGAGAGGGCCAGCAGGCGGGCCAGCGATACCACATATTGGTAGGCCGCAGCTGCGCGCTGGGTCTTGACCCCCGCGAGCTGGTTCTGGGCATCCACCACATCAAGGGAGGTAGAGAGTCCCTGACCGAAGGCCTTGTCCCGCAGCAGCACGTTCTCCTCGGCCAGCGCCTGGGTGGAAGAGAGGGATTGATACTCCTCCAGCCCCTGCGCCGCTTCGCGCCAGGTCTTCTCAACGAGCAACTCCAGATCCTGACGGGTCTTGGCCTGCAGCAGATTGACCTGCAACTCGGCACTCTTGGCGGCCTGCACCGTCTCGGAGCGGCCATCGCGGCTCACCAGCGGCATGCTGACCCCCACCCCCACCAGCCAGTCCGGCGCGGTCTTGGAGGCGAGTGAATCATCTTCATAGAGGTTGTAGTTGCCGAACAGGAACACCTCGGGGGCATATTTGCCCTGCTCGACCCGGATCAGCCCCTTGGCCTGCTCCTTCTTGGCGCTTAGCAGCTTGAGACCGGGGTGCACCTCCAGGGTCTGGCTCACCAACCCCTCAAGGCGCGGCAGCTCCTTGTTGACGAACAGGCCGCTGCCCGGCTGGGCATTTGGCAACTTCAGCATGCGGCCGAGGGCCAGCTCGGCGATCTCGAGGCTGCGGCGCGCCTTCTGGGTATCGATGCGCGCTCTGTCATAGGCCGACTGGGCGGAGAGGCGCTCCACCCTGGCTATCTGCCCCTGTGCTTCGAGCTTCTTGGCGTGATCCAGATGGTGGGCGAGCCCCTCTTCGATCTCCTGTTTGGTCTGCACCACCTGAGCAGCCAGCACCACGCCGAAATAGGTCTGGGAGAGGCTCTCGAAGGTGGATTGCTGCTTGAGCACCAGCAGCTGCTGCGCCTCGCTCACCTGCGCCAGGCGGATATCCTGCGCCGCATCGATGCGACCACCGGCAAACAGCGGCCAGAGCATCTTGACCGAGCTGGTCACTACATTCTGTTTGGTCAGGGGGGTGACAAATGCGTTGGCCCCGACCCCGAACAGGCTGCCGAGTGCCAGGATCAGATCTTTCTGCTTGGCCAACGGATTGAGATCGAGGGCATCAAGTTCAATCGGCTGATCAAGATGGGTATAGCTGGCCCCCAGATCCACCTTGGGCAGATACATGTCCTTGGCCGCCTCGCGCAGCTGCTTGGCCCGATCGACCCCGGCCTGCTCGGCAGCCAGCCCTTCATCCTGCTGGATGACCCGGGTCCAGGCTTCACCGAAGCTGATAGTTTGCGCCTGCGCCGACCCCAGCACGGCCCCCATCAGACACGGCCAGAGTGATTTAATGAACCTTGACGTCATAGATCCCCAATCCGCTTTTGTTGCATAAATGTTTGGAGCTTTTGCTCGCATAAGCCCGCCATCATAACGCAAACGAGGCCTGCAAGTGGACTGACAATTATGCAGGCGTCCGACCCGAATGGTACAGCGCTCACTCTCCGGCAATCTGGCCGTTTTTCAATAACTCCAGAATTTGCAAGCCTTGGCGCGACGTTTTTTTCAGAAAAAAATGGCTGACGCTCAAATACTAACCTTTTCTCCTGCCTAAAAAATGCGTAATATACGCCGCCCTAAGCCGATGGTAACCGTGGAATGCAGATAGGTCCCCACACGCTTGAAACTCCCTTGATTGTGGCTCCCATGGCCGGTGTAACTGACCGACCATTCCGTGAACTTTGTTTGCGATTGGGGGCTGGCATGGCCGTTTCCGAGATGCTGCTGGCCAACCCGGATGTCTGGGATACCCAGAAAACCCGGATGAGGATGGATCACTCTGCAGAAGGCGGATTGCGATCGGTCCAGATTGCCGGAGCCGACCCCGAGATGATGGCGTTTGCTGCCCGCTACAACGTGGAGCAGGGCGCACAGATCGTCGACATCAACATGGGATGTCCGGCAAAAAAAGTGAATAAGAAGTTGGCAGGTTCTGCCCTGCTGCGCGCCCCCGATCAGGTCAAAGCAATTTGCCGGGCCGTGGTGGATGCAGTGGAGGTGCCTGTCACCTTGAAGATCCGCACAGGATGGGATCCGGATAACCGCAATGGCGTGGAGATCGCCCGAATCGCCGAAGATTGCGGTATCGCGGCCCTTGCCGTGCATGGTCGTACCCGTGCCTGCCTCTACAAGGGCGAAGCGGAGTACGACACGATCAGGGCGATTAAGCAGGCCGTATCGATTCCTGTTGTCGCCAATGGTGACATCAACAGCCCGGAGAAAGCCCGGTATGTCCTCGACTATACCGGTGTTGACGCCGTGATGATCGGCCGAGCTGCGCAAGGACGACCCTGGATTTTCCGGGAAATCCGTCATTTTCTTGAGACGGGCACCAAGCTGCCGCCTCCCGAGAGGGAAGAGGTCCGCACCCTGATGAACGAGCATGTAACCAACCTGCACCGGTTTTATGGTGCATATCTGGGAGCGCGCATAGCCCGTAAACACGTGGGCTGGTATCTGGATGAAGAAGAGACGGGCCGAGAATTCCGTAAGCACTTCAATGCCCTGGATTGCGCAGACGCGCAACTTGAGGCACTCGAAGCGTATTTCGATGGATTAGGTTAACAAGATAACTAAAGAGCCGACCGAATATGTTCGAACAAACCCTGACTTCTGATGCATTGGTAACAACTACTCACAATCACGCTGCCGAGCCGACCCAGCGCCCCCTGCGTGACTCTGTGCAACAGGCCCTGCGTAACTACCTGGCCCAGTTGAACGGTCAGGAAGTGATTGATCTGTACGATATGGTTCTCTCCGAAGTCGAAGCGCCGATGCTGGACGTGATCATGCAGTACACCCGTGGTAACCAGACTCGCGCTGCCGTGATGATGGGTATCAACCGTGGCACCCTGCGCAAGAAGCTCAAGCGTTACGGCATGAACTGATTGCTGGCCGCGAGCCGCGACGGCGGTTCAAGGCAGATGCGAAAGGCGCCAGGTAGCAATACCTGGCGCCTTTCCTTTATGCTCTCCCATCCATTTCACCATGGCGACCCCGATGAACCGCACTCCCCTGCTGCTGATGGTACTGGTCACCCTGCTGGCCGCCGCTGGCTGGCTCTTCTCGAAAGAGGCGATCCGCGAACTGCCCCCTGCCGCCTTTATCGGCAGCCGCTTCCTGCTGGCGGCGCTGCTGTTGCTCCCCTTGGCTTGGTTGCGTGAACCGCTGCCGACTCGCGCCCAACTGGTGCGCGCTGCCGGTTGCGGCACATTGCTCGGTGCCAGCCTGCTGCTGTGGGTCACCGCCATCAGCCAGAGCGATGCGCTGGGCAGCGGCGCCTTTATCATGAGCGTCGCGACCCTGATGGCCCCGCTGGCCGCATGGGGAGCCTTTCGGGCCAAGCCCGGCCGCCACTACTGGCTCACCCTGCCCATCGCCATCGCCGGTTTGCTGCTGCTCTCCAGCAGTACCCACTGGGGCGTGTCGCTCTCGCTGTTCTGGTTTCTGGCGGCGGCCACCACCCTCGGTATCCAGCTTGCCGTCCATCGCCACTTCGCTCAATCCATTGCCCCCACCTGGCTCACGTGCATCCAGCTGGCGATGACCGGCCTGCTCGGCACCCTGCTCTCCCTGCTGACTGAACAGTGGCCCGAGGCTGGAGTCAGCCACGGCATCTGGGGCTGGTTTGCGGCGAGCGTCTTGATCGCCACCACATTGCGCTACTGGCTGCTCACCCACGCATTGAGCAAGATGACTACCGCCCACGCCGCCCTGATGATGCTGCTGGAACCGGTCTGGACTCTGCTGCTGAGCACCCTCTTCTACAGCGAACCCCTCGGCAGCGCCAAACTGGCCGGTGCCGGACTGGTACTCGGCGCCCTGGTGCTCTACCAGCTCCCCCTGCTGCTGCGCAGTGCACGGCTCAAAACGCCCGTCTGATACGCGTCACCGCCCTGCGGGGCGGTGTCGCCATTTCACTCCTGTTTGCTTATCTTGTCCTGCCAATGCTGACGTTCTGTTAACGACATTTAACCCTTGCTATCCAGAGGGTTAAAGGGCATACCCCATGAAAAAATGCCATATAGCCAGCTTGATGAAGGTCACATTCCTGCCCCTCTTCGCTCCCTATGATGCCCCCATCATCGGTCTGGACAATCCTGACGATGGCCACACATGGGAATAACAAGAGAAAAGACTATGCAGCAAACCAGCCCCCTCAAGACGGTCACGGTCAGCATATTGGCAACCGCCATGCTGATCTTTGTGGCCCAGTACCTGATAGGCAAACAGGAGATCAAGATCGGCATCGCCATCATCCCGATCCTACCGATGCTCTTTGCCGTCATCATCGGCATGATTGTCTCCGCCAAACCGGTCAAGGATCGCATCCCCGGCTGGAAGCAGCTCTTCACCGAAAAAGAAGAGGGCTTCTGCGGCAAGATGGTGGGCTTCAGCCTGCTGATCCTGGGCACCCAGTATGCGGGGATGATCATCCCCAACCTGAAGATGATCCTTAGCGTCGGCGTGCCGCTGTTCCTGCAGGAGATTGGCAACCTGCTGCCGATCCTGATCGCCATCCCGCTGGCGGTGAAGTTCGGCTTTGGCCGTCGCGCCATCGGGGCCTGCTCCTCCATCAGCCGTGAGCCGTCCGTCGCGGTAATTCAGGGCAAGTTCGGCACCGGCTCCCAGGAGTACATCGGCGTGCTGGCCATCTACCTGTGCGGCTCCGTCATCGGCACCCTCTGGTTCAGCGTGCTGGGTAGTATCGCCCCGCTCACCGGTCTGCACCCGCTGGCGCTGGCCGCCGGCTCCGGTGTGGGCTCAGGCTCCATGCTGAGTGCCGCCTCAGGCGCCCTGATCAACGGTCTCGACGAAACACTGGCTCAGCAGGTGCTGAGCATCGCGGCAGCCTCGAACCTGCTCTCCTCGGCTCTTGGCGCGCTTTCCCTCACCTATCTGGGTCTGCCGCTCGCTGAAAAAATCTATGCCCTGACTGCCAAAGGAGAGAAAGCATGAAAAGCATCGTAATGGATATGCGGTTCGTCTTTCTGGCGATCCTGCTGGCCATGTTTACCCAGACCCTGACCACCGGCACTCCGCTCTGGCTGATGGGTGACAGCTTCGTCGCCATGTCACTGGTGGTGTTCGCTTCGCTGATTGCCAAGCGCTATCTGCCCTCCTCCCTGCCGGCATTTGCCTATGCCACCATCATCGGCATTCTCATCTGCCTGCCGGAAACCCCGGTGCGCGGCCTCTTTATCGACGCAGTTGCCAAGATATCCTTCCTCTCCTGCTGCGTACCGCTGCTGGCTTTTGCCGGTCTCTCGGTGGGCGGTCAGCTGGAAGAGCTGAAGAAGATGTCCTGGAAAGTGATCCTGATCTTCATGATCGTCTCCACCTGCTGCTTCTTCGGCGCCTCGCTGGTGGCCCAGCTCGGCTTCTCCATGCAAGGGATCATCTGATGAACAACATCCACATTGAACCGGCCCTGCTGGCCCTGCGCGACTTCAGTCAGGAAGTGCGCCACCATCTGCACACCATTCCGGAAGCCTCCGGCGTCGAGTTCAAGACCTCGGCCTACTGCCGCGAGCTGATGGCAGGCTTTGGCTATCGCCTCACCGACTATCCGGGCTTCACCGGTTTTCACGGCGATCTGGTGGTTGATCCTGTGCTGCCGACCATCGCCTTCCGTGCCGACATGGATGGCCTCGAGATGCACGACATGAGCGACGTTGTGTTCAAGTCAAGCCACGAGGGAATGGCTCACAACTGTGGTCACGACTCCCATATGGCAATCGCCCTGACTGCGGCCAAGTTTCTGGCCGCCAACCGCGATCGCCTGCAGTACAACGTCCGCTTTATCTTTCAGATGGCGGAAGAGGACATGCGGGTGCCGGGAGCCGAGAAGATGGTGGAACTGGGCTGCATGAAGGGGGTAGACGAGGTCTATGCCCTCCATAACGACGGCGCCATGGAGACCGGCACCATCAAGTTCAACAACGGAGTCATGTCCTCCTGGGGCTCTGCTTGGACGCTGGATGTGCACGGTATCTCCGCCCACGGCTCGACCCCCCACAAGGGGCTGGATGCCATCCGCGAAGCGGTGCGGATCATCGAGGATATGGACTACATCGTCGCCAAGCGCACCAGCCCGTTCAGCCCGGCGGTCTTTGGCTGCGGCATGATCAACGGCGGCACCATCCCCAACGCCATCGCCGACCATGTGCAGGCGCGAGGCACCATCCGTGCCATGGATGCCGAGACCGACCAGATCCTGAAGAACAGCTTCAAGGAGATCGTGGCCCAGAGCGAACTGCGCGGCTTCAAGACCAAGATGGTCTATGCCGGGTATCCGGCGGTTGAGAACCACGCCGATGCATGCGCCCGTCTGCTGCAAGCGGCCGCCGATGTATTGCCCTCCGAGGGGATCAACGCTCAGGGTCAGCCGATGACCGGCAGCGAAGACTTCAGCTATATGGTCAACGCCTGCCGTGGCCGCAAGGGGGCCATGTTCTTCCTCGGCAGCGGCTGTCAGGCCAAGGGGATCTGCAACTACCTACATGCGAATCCCTACTACCTCGATGACGACTGCCTGCTGGTCGGAGCCCAGATCTTTATCAATCTGGCGACCCGCAGCGCTTAATCCCGCATACCGATAAAACCAAAAGAGAGGCCACGGCCTCTCTTTTTTATCTCTGCATGTTTGCTCTGTGCGTGGCAAACAACCCGCGGCTAGAGCCACGGCAGCTCCGCCATATTGGTGGCAGGCGGCTGATTGATCAGATGAAGTTGCACCGTCTCCCGGCTGATATGGGGGGCGTAGAGGTGGATAAAGTCGTACATGTAGTCGCGCAGATGGGCATGCTTGCGCAGGCAGATGTGGGTCGCGCTCGAGGCGATCAGGTGGTCGATATTGAGGCTCACCAGATCCTCCCGATCCCCCTCGTCGAAGGCCACGCTGGCAATCACCCCGACCCCCATCCCGAGCCGGACGTAGTGCTTGATCACGTCGGTGTCGGTGGCGGTCAGCACGATTTTCGGCGAGAGGCCGTGGCGGCTGAAAGCCTTATCCATCTTGGAGCGACCGGTAAAGCCGAACACATAGGTGATGAGGGGATAACGAGCCAGATCCGCCATCGACAGCGGCTGACAGTCGATCAGCGGATGGCCGTGGGGCACCACCACGCTGCGGCCCCAACGATGGCAGGGGACGGCGGCCAGCTCATCGAACAGATACATGGATTCGGTGGCGATCGCCATATCCACATCGCCACTTTGCACCATCTGGGCCAGCTGGGCCGGTGCCCCCTGATGGATCTGGATCGCCACCTCGGGATAGCGGCGGCTGAACTCGGTGATCACCGCTGGCAGCTTGTAGCGCGCCTGGGTGTGGGTGGTGGCGATGCGCAGCACCCCGCTGGTGGCCAGTTGCTCTCCCAGCGACAGCTGGTTGATCTGCTCTACCTGCGCCACTACCCCCTTGGCCAACTCCATCACCTGCTCGCCTGCGCTGGTCAAGCCGACCAGATTCTTTCCCTTGCGGGTAAAGAGGGCGAGCCCCAGCTCATCTTCCAGCATCTTCATCTGCTTGCTGAGGGTGGGCTGGGAGGTGTAGAGCTTCTCCGCCGTCGCCGAGATATTGAAGTTGTTCTTCACAATCTCGGTAAAGTTCTTGAGCCGGGCGATGTTCATCTGGGCAAGGGATCTCGCTGCTGCGGCCAGTGGGGCTGACCTAAAAAAGAGAGAGAGCGGGGCTGGCCCCGCAGCTGACCGCCGACCATACCACAACGCCGCGCGCGATAACCTGCCCCAGGTCAGAAAGCGGCGAGCTAGTCGCTGGCGAGCTTGATCCCGAGCCCGACAAACAGGGTGCCGATGACCCGATTGAGCCAGCGGCCGAGACGCTGCGACAACCGAACCTTGTGGCTGGCATAGACGGTGGTAAAGACCAGCAGGTGACACCAGATGATGCCGCCCAGATTGAAGATGCAGCCGAGCAGGATAAAGGCGAACGCCTTGTCGGGGGCATCCGTCGCGATGAACTGGGGCACGAAGGCGAGAAAAAAGAGCGCCACCTTGGGGTTGAGCACATTGGTCAGCACTCCCTGCCGGTAAATCTGGCCATAGGAGAGGACAGGCAGGGTGGCCCCTCTCTCCATTGCACCCGTTGCTTGCTGGCGCAGCAAGGAAAACCCCAGATAGATGAGGTAGATGGCACCAGCCAGCTTGATAAGGGCAAACAACTCGGCCGAGGTGCTGAGCAGGGCCGACAGACCGAGGGCCGCCGCCAGCACATGCACCATGACACCTGTGCCGATGCCAAGGGTCGCGACCGAACCGGCACGCCCCCCTTGCGAACCGCTGCGCAGCATGACCAGCAGGGAGTCGGGCCCCGGCATGATATTGAGCAGCAAGCCCGAGACCATAAACAGTGCAAGATCATGAATACCGAACATCATCCCTCCCCTCGTAAAGCAAAACCAAACAAAAAGGGCTCCGCAGAGCCCTCTTTCCTTTCCTCTGCGGCAGCTGACGCATCATCAGCTGTCCCGCCAGCCATCAGGGCCGCAGCGCCTTATCCGCCCGGGAGATACCGCAGACGCCGGAGCGCACCACTTCGATGATCTCGTTGGTCTGGGCGGCAGTCTTGATAAAGGCATCCAGCTTCTCGCTGGTGCCCACCAGCTGTACCGTGTACTGCTCGGGGGTGACGTCGACGATCTGGCCACGGAAGATATCTGCCAGCCGTTTCAGCTCGTCACGGGCCCCACCGGCGGCACGCGCCTTGACCAGCGCGATCTCCCGCTCGATATGCTCCCCTTCACTCAGGTCGCACACCTTGAGCACATCCACCAGCTTGTGCAGCTGCTTCTGGATCTGCTCCAGCACCCGCTCGTCACCCATGGTGACTATGGTCATGCGTGACAGGGTGGGATCCTCGGTCGGTGCCACCGTCAGGGTCTCGATGTTGTAGCCGCGCTGGGAGAAGAGGCCCACCACCCGGCTCAGGGCGCCGGATTCGTTCTCCAGCAGTACTGAAATGATGTGTCTCATGATATTTCCCCCGCCTTGCTCAGCCACATCTCGTCCTTGATGGAACCAAACTTGAGCTCCTTGAGTACGGCCGAAATAATATGTTCCATCGTCAGGTTCTCTCCGTCTTGCTCAGCCACATCTCGTCCATGGCGCCAAACTTGATCTGCATTGGATAGACGTGCTCATCCGGGTCTACCGAGATATCCATGAACACCAGCCGATCCTTCATGGCGAAGGCCTTCTCCATGGCGCTCTCCAGCTCGGCCGGATCACTCACCGCGATGCCGACGTGGCCGTAGGCTTCCGCCAGTTTGACGAAGTCTGGCAGGGACTCCATGTAGGAGTGGCTGTGACGACCGCCGTAGAACATCTTCTGCCACTGCTTGACCATGCCCAGCGCACGGTTGTTGATGGAGATGATCTTGATGGGCACCCCGTACTGCATACAGGTCGAGAGCTCCTGAATGTTCATCTGCACCGAGCCATCGCCGGTGACGCAGCAGACCACCGCATCCGGGTTGGCAAACTGGGCCCCCATGGCGGCCGGAATGCCGAAGCCCATGGTGCCTAGGCCCCCTGAGTTGATCCACTGGCGCGGTTTGGCAAACGGGTAGTAGAGGGCAGCAAACATCTGGTGCTGGCCCACGTCGGAGGCAACGAACGCCTGACCCTGAGTCACCTTGTAGAGGGTCTCGATAACCTGTTGCGGCTTGATCTGGGTGGCCGACTTTTCGTAGGCCAGACAGTGACGGGAGCGCCACTGGTTGATCTGGCTCCACCAGTCCGCCAGCGCCTCCTTGTCGTTATCGAAGCCACACTCGCGGATCACTTCCAACATCTGCTCCAACACGGTTTCCACCGAGCCGACGATGGGCACATGGGCCTGCACCGTTTTGGAGATAGAGGTGGGGTCGATATCGATATGAACCACGGTCGCATTGGGGCAGAACTTGGCCACGTTGTTGGTGACGCGGTCATCGAAGCGGGCTCCCACGGCGAAGATGAGATCCGCGTTGTGCATGGTCTTGTTGGCTTCGAAGGTGCCGTGCATCCCCAGCATGCCGATAAATTGCGGATGGACGCCGGAGAAAGCCCCCAGTCCCATCAGGGTGGTGGTCACCGGCAGATTCAGCAGCTCCGCCAGCTTGGTCACCAGATGGTCCGCATTGGCGTTGATGGCGCCGCCGCCCACGTACATCACTGGGCGCTGGGCATCCACCAGCAGCTTGGCTGCCCGCTTGATCTGCCCTTTATGGCCAGACTTGGTCGGGTTGTAGGAGCGCAGGGAGACCGTCTCGGGATACTGGTAGGGGAATTTTTCTTTCGGGTTCTGCACATCTTTGGGCAGATCCACCACCACCGGCCCCGGGCGGCCGCTGGCGGCAATGTAGTAGGCCTTCTTGATGGCCTCGGGAATATCGCTCGCCTTCTTGCACAGGAAGCTGTGCTTCACCACTGGGCGGGAGATACCGATCATGTCGGTCTCCTGGAACGCATCCTCACCGATCATGCTGGTCGGCACCTGGCCGGAGAGGATCACCAGCGGAATGGAATCCATATAGGCGGTGGCAATACCGGTAATGCAGTTGGTCGCTCCCGGGCCTGACGTTACCAGCACAGTCCCCACCTTGCCGGTGGAACGGGCGTAACCGTCAGCCATGTGAACCGCGGCTTGCTCGTGCCGCACCAAGACATGCTCCATCTTGCCGTTTTCGAAGAGAGCGTCATAGATGTCGAGCACTGAGCCACCAGGGTAGCCGAAGACGTGCTCAACTCCCTGATCTTCCAGCGCTCTAACCACCATCTGGGCGCCTGATAACATCTCCATGATAAAGCCCTCCAGGCTTTGCTCCGTTTAGCGAATCCCGCCGACGATGCCGTGCTTCCCGGCACGGCCCGATCCGTTTCTTGTTGTTATCTGAATGCAGATCGGCCCAATTCAGCCCCGTCGACAGTAGAAAAAAAGGATTTTTCCGTCATTCACCCGAAAATAGGGTGAAAAACCAACTTAACCCGCTTCATAACGCTTGTCCACGGCTTTATCTGACCAGAACAGTCATACATTTCAACCGGCTATTAACATTCAATGACTTGCCGCAGCGACCATGAGACAAAAGGGAAGGAAGTCGGGGAATGGCCAGCGGATCATTCCGCTGAGGGGAAAAACAGCCACAAAAAAGCCCACCGCTCAGCGGTGGGCTTGATGCCGAATGATGACTCAGTTCTCCTGATCCGGCTCCGCCAGCCAGATCTGCTGATCCGGATCGGTCTCTTCACTGACCGAAATGCTGACACCCATATCGAGCAACTCGTGCAGGGTGAGATTGTCAGCCAGGTTCATGACTTCGCCGTTTTCATTGGTAAAGCGCATTTGCTCCGTCCTCTCCTTGGTGGGATCGCCTTTCAGTCTAGTCAACAACGCTCACTTGCGATAACCAGCAACTGGATAAACAGTCGCCCCCATCCAGCTCGCTCAGGCGATCACTCACCTCCTCCGGAAACAGGGTGCGCGCCCAGAGCCGCCGTGACAGAGAGGCTACGCTCTCGTCGGCTCCCGCCGCCAGCCAGCGGGCCAGCTCCCCCGCTACATCGGGGTAACAGACTGCCCCCGGCGAGGCGCTGTCGAGCCAGGTACGCACCAGATTGGCATCGAGCACATCCATCAGAGTTGCCAGCCCCATCATCTCCAGAGTCTTGCCATTGGTCAGCTGCTCGAACTGGCCGCCGAGGGGCTTGACCAACAGCTTCTTGCCGAGGGTGAGCGCCTCGGAAGCCAGCTCGAAACCCGCGTTGGATATCACGCCGCGACAACCGGCCAGTACGGCGATAAACCCGTGCCTTGACGGCGGCTCGAAGCGCAGGTTGCGCCATTGGCTCGGGGTGCGAATGGCGGGGTGAAAGCAGACGAAGCGTTGCTGACCAAAGCGCGACAACAGGGCGGCGATCGCCTCGGTCTGCTCGAACGGCAGATAGACCAGGATCTCGCCGTTATCCGGCGCAGCGGCGATAGGGTCGATCACCGGCGGCAGCAAGGGGTGGCCGAAGTGAAACCAGTGCAGCCCGAGCGGCTGATCCACCGGAGCAAAGTGGCGCATCAGCTGGCGGCTGACCCCATCCGCCCCCCAGCGCGGGATGGGCCAGTTGAAGCTGGCCTGATGGCTGACGGTGAGGCTCGGCTTGCCATAGCGGCGGGCGGCGTGGGCGGTCAGCGGCTCAAAATCGCTCACCACCAGATCGTATTCGCTGCAATCGAGAGCCCGCAGATCCCGCCAGAAGGTGAGCGGCGAGGCGGCCTGCAGGGTGCGCCACGGCGAGACCCGCCCCTCGTGACTGACAAAAGTGAGGCCGGGAAAGGCGCGGTAGGCGCCAAACTCCTCCATGTCGAAGTAGCGGTCGGCAGGACGGCCGCTGAAGAGATAATCCACTTCGACCCCTGCCGTGCGCAGCGCCCGGGCCAGGGTGCGACTGCGACTGATATGGCCGTTGCCGGTGCCTTGCACCCCAAACAGTATCCTCATGAGTGGCTCCAGCCGAGCGCCAGCACGGCGCAACCGCCACCCAGCAGGGCACCGGCTACCAGATCGCTCAGGTAGTGAACCCCGAGCAACAACCGGGATGCCCCCACCAGCGCCGCCCAGCCAAACAGCAGGGGCGCCCAGAGCGGAAAGCCGGTGGCCAGTATGGTGGCCATCAGAAAAGCGGCGGCGGTGTGGCCGGAGGGGAGGCTGTAGCGATCGGAAGGAGTGATAAAGACCGGCAAGCCGACCGGCCGTTGCCGTTTCAGGCTGTTTTTCAGCAGCAGATAGAGGGGCAATTCGATGGCGAAGGCTAGCAGCGCCAGTCGCACCAGCTCCCGCTCTGCCTCCCCCTGCCACCAGAGCAGGGCAGCCAGCACGGCGTAAAGCGGACCATCACCGGTGCGGGAAATGAGGCGGCTCACCCTCGCCTGCTGCCGATTGTAGCCGTGAAGCAGGCAGACCCGGCACACCTGCAGGTCCCATTGCTGGATCTTGTTCATATCCCCTCCTTCCCTGAATTCTGCTTGCAGAGTAAGAAAGCGGGATGACGTTACGTTGAACAAGGGATAACAGATTTATGAAAAAAGGGCCGAATGGCCCTTTTTAATCTCGATGTTGCGGCAAAATCAGTGACTGCCGCGCAGACCGGTCTCCATCAGACGGCAGTTGTGGTCCGCCAGACGGGCCATGAAGTGCTCATCCACTTTCAGACCAAACACCTGCTCGTAGAGATCTTTCATCACGAATGGCTGCCACATCATGCTAAGGAAGGAGATCTTAAGCATGTCGGGATCCAGGTTGTCACCCAGCTCGCCGTTGGACTTCATGGTTTCCAGCAGGGCATCGAACTGCGGCAGCTGGCGTTCCAGCAGGCGGTTCAGCACAAAATCCCGGCCCGGGCTCTTCTCGGTCGACAATGCGCTGGAGATGGCAGAGGTCAGCTCGCTGTTGGGCGCCATCACCTGATAGTAGGTGTTGAGCAGCTCGTTGAGGCTGTGATTGCTGTGTTCATCTTGCCAGGCATGGTCGAGGGGCTCGGCGACATCGCCCAACACCGCTTTGTAAAGACCCTCTTTACTGCCGAAGTAGTAGTGGATCATTGCCAGATTGGAGCCAGCAAGCTCCGCGATTTCGCGTGTAGTTACCTTGCTATAGGGAGTATTGAGAAAACGCTCACGGGCGGCAGCAAGCAACTTGTCACGAATGTCAGAACGTCCGACCGGACGACCAGGTCTACGTTTTTCCATTTAACACCTCAGATAATTCAGCCAATGCTGATAAGTCGATCTGGTTGTGCAGAGAATAGAGCACAGCAGGAATGACCAGATAATCGGTCATGGGCCGAATATGGGACAAGGAAATTTGCAATCCTTTACAATCCGATTAAATACGTCAGCAGATTGCCCCTGACCTTCCGTGTTGACACAGCATAAAAATCTCGATATTGGTAAAAGCGTTATCGACTGGAAGGAATAACAACGTCATGCGTATCGCCACCCCGCTACTACTAATCTCCCTAATCGCGTTAACTCGCGCGGGATCCTTGTAGCCGGGCTAAGGCATAGCCGGAATTTACAAAAACCCGTGCACCCTGCACGGGTTTTTTTATGCCGCCGCAGGATGCACGTTACCGAACTTAGGAAGAGGGAAGTCACATGTCAGATCGGGTCATCATATTCGACACCACCTTGCGTGATGGTGAGCAGGCCCTGGCGGCCAGTTTGACAGTCAAGGAGAAGCTGCAGATAGCCCAGGCACTGGAGCGGCTCGGTGTCGACATCATGGAGGTGGGCTTCCCGGTCTCCTCTCCCGGCGATTTTCAATCGGTGCAGACCATCGCCCGCCACATCAAGAACAGCCGGGTCTGCGCCCTCGCCCGCGCCCTGCCCAAGGATATCGATGCCGCCGGTGAAGCCTTGCGGGTCGCCGAGGCGTTTCGCATCCATACCTTCATCTCCACCTCCTCCATTCATGTGGAGAGCAAGCTGAAAAAGAGCTTCGAGGATGTGCTGGAGATGGGGGTCGGCGCCATCAAGCACGCCCTGCGCTACACCGATGATGTGGAGTTCTCCTGCGAGGATGCGGGCCGCACGCCGATCGATAATCTCTGCCGCATGGTGGAGGCCGCCATCAAGGCGGGCGCCCGCACCATCAATATCCCCGATACCGTGGGCTACACGGTACCAACCGAGTTCTCCGGCATCATCCACACCCTGTTCAACCGGGTACCCAACATCGACAAGGCGATCATCTCGGTCCACTGCCACGACGATCTGGGGCTCTCGGTGGCCAACTCCATCGGCGCGGTGCAGATGGGGGCCCGCCAGATCGAGTGCACCATCAACGGCATCGGCGAGCGGGCGGGCAACTGCTCGCTGGAAGAGGTGGCGATGATCCTCAAAACCCGCGCCGACCTGCTCGGGGTGCAAACCAATATCCGCCACAACGAAATTCATCGCACCAGCACCCTCGTCAGCCAGCTGTGCAATATGCCGGTGCAGCCCAACAAGGCGATCGTCGGGGCCAACGCCTTTTCCCACAGTTCCGGCATCCATCAGGATGGAGTACTCAAGGCGAAAAATACCTACGAAATTATCACCCCCGAGAGCATTGGCCTGACCCAGAACAACCTCAACATGACCTCCCGCTCCGGCCGCCATGTCATCAAGCACCGGATGGAGTCCATGGGCTACGCCGAGAGCAGCTACGACCTCGACCACCTCTACGGCAAGTTCCTGACCCTGGCCGACAAGAAGGGGCAGGTGTTCGACTACGACCTCGAAGCGCTGGCCTTCTTCAGCCAGATCCACGAGGAGCCGGAGCACTTCAAGCTGGAGTATCTCGGGGTACAAAGCGGCAGCTCGGTACTCGCCACCGCCTCGGTCAAATTGAAGGTAGGACAGGATCTGATCTGTGAAGCGGCCACCGGCAATGGCCCGGTGGATGCGGTCTACCAGTGCATCAACCGAATCACCGGCTATGAGATCCGCATCGACAAATATGCCCTCAAGAGCAAGGGCGAAGGGGAAGATGCCCTCGGTCAGGTCGATATCGTCGCCGAGTACAAGGGGCGCAAATTCCACGGCATGGGGCTGGCCACCGACATCATCGAATCCTCGGCCCATGCCCTGCTCCATGTGATCAACAGCATCTGGCGCGCCGATCAGGTGGCCGAGCAGATGGAACGCAATAACAGCATCAAATCAGAAACCGTCTGAACAGGGCTCGGAACCAAACAGACGGAATGGAATGACAGCATCACATCGGAAACCGTCTGAGCAGGACTCGCAGCCACACAGACGGCATGGAATGACAACATCAGGACGGGGAACGTCTGAACCGGCAACCGCGCGCAGCGTCGGGGAAACCGGACAGAGGGATCTCAAAGACAATATCAGGATGGAGAGTGTATGAGCAGTTATCGGATCGCAGTATTGCCGGGTGACGGCATTGGCCCGGAAGTGATGGCCGAGGCCGTCAAGGTGCTGGAGAAGGTGCAGGCGAGGTTCGGCCTCGCCTTCGAGTATGATCGCCATGACGTGGGCGGCATCGCCATCGACAACCACGGCACCCCGCTGCCGCAAAGCACCATCGCGGGTTGTGAAGCGGCCGATGCCGTGCTGTTCGGCTCGGTGGGCGGCCCGAAATGGGAACATCTGCCCCCCAACGATCAGCCTGAACGTGGCGCCCTGCTGCCCCTGCGCGCCCACTTCAAGCTGTTCTGCAACCTGCGTCCGGCCCGCATCTACACTGGTCTGGAGCAGTTCTCCCCGCTGCGCGCCGATATCTCCGATCGCGGTTTTGACATCGCCTGCGTGCGCGAGCTGACCGGTGGCATCTACTTCGGCCAGCCCAAGGGGCGTGAGGGAGAAGGGGCGAACGAGAAGGCATTCGACACCGAGGTGTACCATCGCTTCGAAATTGAGCGCATCGCCAAGATTGCCTTTGAGTCGGCTCGTGTGCGCCGTGGCAAGGTCACCTCCATCGACAAGGCCAATGTGCTCGCCTCTTCCATTCTGTGGCGCGAGGTGGTGACGCAAGTCGCCAAGTCCTATCCGGACGTAACCCTCAACCATATGTATATCGACAACGCCACCATGCAGCTCATCAAGGATCCGTCCCAGTTCGATGTGCTGCTCTGCTCCAACCTGTTCGGTGACATCCTCTCCGACGAGTGCGCCATGATCACCGGTTCCATGGGACTGCTCCCCTCCGCCAGCCTCAACGAATCGGGTTTCGGCCTGTTCGAACCGGCCGGTGGTTCGGCCCCGGATATCGCCGGCAAAGGGATTGCCAACCCCATCGCCCAGATCCTCTCCGCCGCCCTGATGCTGCGCTACAGCCTGGGCCAGGAAGACGCAGCTCAAGCCATCGAGCAGGCCGTGGCCCAGACCCTGGCCGAGGGTTACTTCACCGCCGACCTGCATCAGGCCAGCGCCCGCCACCCGGTGCAGAGCACGTCCGAGATGGGTAGCCAGATCGCCGCCCGGATCTGAGCCGCATAACAGAGAACAAGGAAGAGAGAAGCAATGGCCAAGACCCTCTATCAGAAAGTATTCGACGCCCACGTGGTACGGGAAGTGGAGGGGGAGACCCCCCTCATCTACATCGACCGCCATCTGGTGCATGAAGTGACCAGCCCGCAGGCATTCGACGGCCTGCGTGCCATGAACCGCCAGCTGCGCCGCCCGGACCTGACCTGGGCCACCATGGATCACAACGTCTCCACCACTACCAAGGACATCGCCGCCTCCGGCGAGATGGCTCGCATCCAGATGGAGACGCTGGCCGACAACTGCAAGGAGTTCGGGGTTCGCCTCTACGATCTCAACCACAAATATCAGGGGATCGTCCATGTGATGGGCCCCGAGCTCGGCATTACCCTGCCCGGCACCACCATCGTCTGCGGCGACTCCCACACCGCCACCCACGGCGCCTTCGGCTCGCTGGCGTTCGGCATCGGCACTTCCGAAGTGGAACATGTGATGGCGACCCAAACCCTGAAACAGGGCCGCGCCAAGACCATGCGCATTTCGGTCAACGGCAAGCTGGCCGAGGGCATCAGCGCCAAGGACGTGGTACTGGCCATTATCGGCAAGGTCGGCCACGCCGGTGGTACCGGCTACGTGGTGGAGTTCGCTGGCGATGCCATTGCGAGCCTCTCCATGGAAGGGCGGATGACGGTCTGCAACATGGCCATCGAGCTGGGCGCCAAGGCGGGGATGATTGCCCCCGACCAGACCACCATCGACTACATCCGTGGCAAGGAGTTTGCTCCCAAGGGCGAGGTTCTGGAGCAGGCCATCGCCTACTGGCAGAGCCTCAAGAGCGACGATGGTGCCCACTTCGATGCCGAGGTGCTGCTGGACGCCGCCGATATCGCCCCGCAAGTCACCTGGGGCACCAATCCGGGTCAGGTGATTGCCGTCAACGAGCCTATTCCGGCGCCAGAATCCTTCAGCGATCTGATGGAACAGCAATCCGCCCGCAAGGCGCTCGCCTACATGGACTTGCAACCGGGTCAGAAGCTCTCCGACGTTGCCATCGACAAAGTATTTATCGGGTCGTGCACCAACAGCCGCATCGAGGATCTGCGCGCCGCCGCCGCCATCGCTCGCGGTCGCAAGGTAGCCGCTGGCGTGCAGGCGCTGGTGGTGCCTGGCTCCGAGCAGGTGAAGGCACAGGCCGAAGCCGAGGGGCTGGACAAGATCTTCATCGAGGCCGGTTTTGAGTGGCGCCTGCCCGGCTGCTCCATGTGTCTGGCGATGAACAACGACCGGCTGCAACCGGGGGAGCGCTGCGCCTCCACCAGCAACCGCAACTTCGAAGGGCGTCAGGGCCGCGCCGGCCGCACCCATCTGGTGAGCCCGGCCATGGCCGCCGCTGCCGCCGTCACCGGCCGCTTCGCCGACATTCGCGCACTGTAAGAGGACATTTAGATGACAGGATTCAAACAGCATAAAGGGATCGTCGTCCCCCTCGACAGCGCCAACGTCGACACCGACGCCATCATTCCCAAGCAGTTTTTGCAAAAAGTAAACCGCATCGGTTTTGGCAAGCACCTGTTCCATGACTGGCGCTTTCTGGACGATGCAGGCCAGCAGCCCAACCCCGAGTTTGTACTGAACCAGCCGCAATTCACCGCTGCCAGCATTCTGCTGGCCCGCGAGAACTTCGGCTGCGGGTCGAGTCGCGAGCACGCCCCCTGGGCGCTGGCGGACTACGGCTTCAAGACCATCATTGCCCCGAGCTTTGCCGACATTTTCTACGGCAACGCCATCAACAATGGCATGGTGCCGGTGCGCCTGAAGGAGGAGGAGGTTGACGCCCTGTTCCAGCTGGTCGCCGCCAAGCCGGGCATCGAGATCGAGGTGGATCTGGAAGCCAATCAGGTGCGCGCAGGTGAGCTCAGCTTCGGTTTCGAGATCGACGAGTTCCGCCGTTATTGCCTGCTCAACGGCTTGGATGCCATCGGCCTGACCCTGCAGCACGAGGCCGCCATCAGCGCTTTTGAAGCGAAGCAGCCGAGCTGGATTTAACGCGCCAGTTGCAAAAAAACGAGTAGAATCAACAGGGAGCTTCGGCTCCCTGTTTTACTGTCCGCTACGCTTCCCACTTTGGGCCACCGGAACTGGCCCGTGCCACAGGAAAGGATGATGAAGAGACCGACGGCAATTCCTCTGCTCTGTGCCCTGCTGCTTGCCCTGCCTGCGGGGGCCAGCCAAACCAGCTTCAACAACAGCCTCGGCCAGATCAGCGTCGGCTGGCAGGATAGCGAAGGCAAATCCCAACAGCTCACCTACCGGCTCGAACAGGGCAAGTTACCGCCCCTTATCGCCTATCGCCCGGCGAGAATGCAGGAGGAGGTGTTGCAGGTGTTGCTGCGGGAGGTGCGCCAGAACTACCCCGAGGTGCAGTTCACCCTCGCCCGTCCCTCGCTGGAGCTGCATCTGAAAAGCCGCAATCAGGACAAGGCGCGCGAGGCGATGGCCTTTCTGCAGTCCAAGCGGAGCAAAGAGGAGCAGGCGTGGCTGACCAAACACTACTTCCAGTACTTCAACACCCCGGACGGGCAGCTGGCGGTGAAGCAGGATCATGTGCGCATCGCGCTGGAGAGTCGCAGCGGGCTGGCTCCACTGGCGGATCAACTCAAACAGCAGGGCAGTACCGAAATAGAAGCGCGCCAGAAAACCGTGGCCCATATGCTCACCTTTATCCAGAGCATCCCCTATCAGCAGCTCGACAGCCTGAATGGAAGACAGGGCAAGGGATTTCTATCTCCCCGTCAGGTGCTGGAGCAGAACCGGGGTGATTGCGACAGCAAGGTAACCCTGATGGCCGCCATGCTGGCCCAGCTCTTTCCCGAGCTGAAACAGGCTATGGTGTTCGTCCCCGGCCATGCCCTGCTGGCCGTTGACCTGCCCGCCAAGCCGGGGGATGTGACCCTCAACTGGCAGGGGCAGAACTACCTGCTGCTCGAACCTACCGGTCCAGCCACCTTGCCTGCGGGCCAAATAGCATCGACCAGCAAAACGCTGGTCGATAGCAAGCAGTTGAGTGTGCAGCCGGTTCAGGAGAAAGGCTAATCCCCTCCCTCTGCCGATGGGGAGAGAGGATTAACCCTGAGGCAGAAACTCTACCGCCAGCAGCAACCCGCTCTCCTCCTCCAGCACCCGGATAATACGGGCATGGGCTTCAAAGGGAGGCAACAGATTGTTGTTGGTGGCAAGACTGATCCGGATGGGCTGATTGATGTCGAGCTGGTGTTCAGAGACCGCAATCCCCATGCCGTTAGCACTGAGATCCCGGCAGATCCCCTCCAGCACCAGCTGCTGCTGATAGACGGTGACCGGAGCATTGATGACCATGCGCGCAAAGGCACGCCTTTCCTTGGTATTGGTAAGCACGCGAACATCCTCTGTTGGGTGGGCGTCATCTCATGGGTATTGCACAATTGTGCTGGTCTACCCAAAAGAACGTTAATACAATGCGGTTCGTTTCTCAAACGGGGTGCGGTTTACCGCTGAGATTATACCCGTGTACCTGATCCAGATAATGCTGGCGGAGGAATTTGAGGCATGGCGCTCATTTTTTGCGCCCTCACCCGCTGGCACCTCGTTATTAACAAGTAATAGGGAGTGCCACCCATGAAGACCCTGCTGCTGGTCACCACCGGCCTGCTGTCGGCCAATGTGTTCGCCGCCGACACCCTCACCGTCTACACCTACAGCTCCTTCACTGCAGAATGGGGTCCGGGGCCCAAGATCAAACAGGCCTTCGAGAAAGAGTGCGACTGCACCCTCAATCTGGTTCCCCTCGAAGATGGGGTCGCCATCCTCAACCGGCTGCGGCTGGAGGGCAACCACAGCAAGGCCGATCTGGTGCTGGGGCTCGACGATGCTCTCATCAGCGAAGCCAAGCAGAGCGGCCTGTTCGCCCCCCATCCCGCCAAGCTGGATGGCATCAAGGTGCCAGGTGGCTGGCTGGATGACACCTTCGTCCCCTACGACTACGGCTACTTTGCCTTCGTTTATGACAAGGACAAACTCAAGCAACCACCCAAGAGCCTGAAAGAGCTGGTGGAGCGCCCCGACCTCAAGGTGATCTATCAGGATCCCCGCACCTCTACCCCGGGACAGGGGCTGATGCTGTGGATGAAGTCTGTATATGGCGACAAGGCGCCTGCCGCCTGGGCCGAGCTTGCCAAAAAGACGGTCACCGTCACCAAGGGGTGGTCAGAGGCTTATGGCATGTTCCTCGATGGCGAAGCGGACATGGTGCTCTCCTACACCACCTCTCCGGCCTATCACCTGATTGCCGAGAACAAGCCCCAGTATCAGGCTGCCGCCTTCGAGGAGGGTCACTACCGCCAGGTAGAAGTGGCCGCCAAGCTGAAAAGCGCCAAACAGGAGAAGCTGGCTGACCAGTTCCTGCAATTTATGGTGAGCCCCGCCTTCCAGCAGGAAATCCCGACCGGCAACTGGATGTATCCGGTTATCGACACGCCGCTGCCCAAGGGCTTCGAGCAGATGATCACCGTAACCAAGCCGCTCGCCTTCAGCAGCGATCAGGTGGCCGCCAATCGCAAAGGGTGGATCCGCGAGTGGCTGCAAGCCGTCACCCAGTGAGCCGTCATCTGAGACCACAGGCTCGTCCCCTCTGGTGGTTGCCGGGCAGTGCAGCCACCCTGTTGATCCTGCTGTTATCCCTCGGGCCGCTGGTGGCACTGTTGTGGCAGGCCGGTTCGCTGGCCCCGCGCACTTTGCTGGCAGACCCCTATCTGCGCCATGTGCTGGGCTTCAGTCTGGGGCAGGCACTGCTCTCCACCCTACTCAGTCTCGGGCTGGCCATTCCGGTGGCCCGCGCGCTGGCGCGGCGCCGTTTCATTGGCCGAACCCTGCTGATCAAGCTATTTGGCCTCTCGCTGGTACTGCCGGTCATCATCGCCATCTTCGGCATAGTAGCGGTACACGGCAAGCAGGGGTGGCTGCCGCAGCTGCTGCGCACCTTGGGGCTGGATCCCGGCAATTATCTCTACGGCCTGTTCGGTATCCTGCTGGCCCACGTCTTCTTCAATATGCCGCTGGCGGCACGCCTGATGCTGCAGAGCATAGAGAGCATCCCCGAATCGAGCTGGCGCCTCGCCAGCCAGCTCGGCATGCGCTCATCCCATATCTTCCGGCTGCTGGAGTGGCCGCTTATTCGCGGCATATTGCCTGGGCTGGCCAGCCTCATCTTTATGCTCTGTTTCACCAGCTTCACCACCGTACTGGCGCTGGGGGGCGGGCCGAAATCGACCACTCTTGAGGTGGCCGTCTATCAGGCGCTGCGCTTTGACTTCGATCTCGCCACCGCGGGCGGACTGGCGCTGGTGCAGCTCATCCTGACCGCCGCCCTGCTCGCCCTGCAGCACAAGCTGCAGAGCACCCCGGCCAGCAGGGTGACACCCCGTCGCCCCTGCCTGCGGCCGGACCGTCATCAGCCGGGCACGGCGGTGGTGGATCTGCTCTCGCTCGGTATCGGGCTCGCCATCTTTCTGCCACCGTTGCTGGCCATCGTGGTGGCAGGCCTTCACCCCGGCCTGCTGACGGCACTCACTTCCGCCAAACTGTGGCAGGCGAGCGGCCAGTCGCTGCTGATTGCACTGGCGGCAGGCACCCTGGCGACCCTGCTCGGCAGCGGCCTGCTGCTCACCAGCCGTCACCTCAAGGTGCGCACCCGCCAACGACGAGCTGCCGCCCTGTGGGAGGCCAGCGGTTCGGTGATCCTGATGATCCCGGCGGTGGTGCTCTCCACCGGTCTCTTCATCCTGTTTATGCCCTTTGCCGACGTGTTCGCCCTCGGCCCCTGGCTGGTGGTACTGGTCAACGCCCTGATGGCGCTGCCCTATGTACTGCGCACCCTCTCAGCCCCCATGCAGCTGGTGGTGCGCCAATATGACCGGCTGGCGGACAGTCTGGGGGTACGTGGCCTGCATCGCCTGCGGCTGGTGGAGTGGCCGCTGCTGCGCCGTCCGTTGGCACTGGCGATGGCGCTGTCGATGATCCTCTCGCTGGGGGATCTCGGCGCCATCGCCATGTTTGGCAGTCAGGAGCTCACCACCCTGCCCTGGCTGCTCTACCAGCAGCTCGGCAGCTACCGATTGACCGAGGCAGCCGCCACCGCTCTGCTGCTGCTGGCACTCTGTTTCTCCCTGTTCTGGCTGGTGGAGCGGGGTCTTGGAGGAAAACATGCTGAACATTGATACGCTTGCGACCAGCTACCCCGACTGGCGCGTCAGCTTCAGCGCGAAGCTGCCCAAGGGGGAGATCACCGCGCTGATTGGCCCGAGCGGTGCTGGCAAGTCGACCCTGCTCGGGATGATCGCCGGATTCGTGCCGGTGGAGTCGGGCCGCCTCAGCTTCGATGGCGAAGATCTGCTGCCGCTGGGCCCGGCCGAGCGGCCAGTCACCACCCTGTTTCAGGATCACAACCTGTTCCTCCACCTGTCGGTGTTCGACAATATCGCTATCGGCCTGCACCCGGGTCTACGCCTGAGTGCAGCCCAGCGGGCACAGGTGATCGATGCAGCCGCACGGGTTGGTCTTGGCGAGATGCTAAGCCGCCTGCCTGAACAGCTCTCCGGCGGCCAGCAGCAGCGGGTCGGGCTGGCTCGCGCGCTGGTGCGCGGCAAACCGCTGCTGCTGCTGGATGAGCCCTTCTCTGCCCTCGATCCCGCCCTGCGCCGGGAGATGCTGGCGGAAGTAGCCCGCCTCGCCTGCGAGCAGGGCATCACCGTATTGATGGTTTCCCACAATCCGGAGGATGCCCAGCTGATTGCCGATCAGGTGCTTTTTGTAGACGAGGGCCGCATCGCCCTGCAGGGAAAGCCGGATATTCTGCAAAACAGCAACCACCCGGGGCTGCTGCGCTATCTTGGTCAATAGCCCTTGGCACAAGACTGCGCCGGGATCAAAAAGGGAGGCCGATTGGCCTCCCTTTGTATCTGGAAATATTCAGTTTAATCAGAGGTTTTCCTCGGCGAATGAAGCCAGTCGGCTGCGCACCACGCCGTTGAGGAAGATGTTGGCACTGCCGTCAAAATCCTTGAAACGCTCGACAATGTAGGTGAGACCCGAGGTCACCGGACTCAGGTAGTTGGAATCGATCTGGGCCAGGTTACCGGAGCAGACGATCTTGGTGCCCTCGCCGCAGCGGGTGATGATGGTCTTGATCTGCGATGCTGTCAGGTTCTGGCACTCATCCAGTAGTACGAAGGTGTTCTGGATGCTGCGCCCGCGCATAAAGTTGACCGATTTGAACTGGATGTTGGCCTTCTCCATGATGTAGCTGAGCGAGCCGCTCATGTTCTCGTCCTGCTTGTGCAGCACCTCCAGGGTGTCGGTCACCGCCGCCAGCCAGGGCATCATCTTCTCCTCTTCGGTGCCGGGCAGGAAGCCGATGCTTTCAGCAATTTCCGGAGTATTCCGGGTGACGATCACCTTCTCGTAAATGCCCTTCTCAATCACCAGCTCCAACGCAGCAGCCATGGCCAGCAAGGTTTTGCCGCAACCCGCAGGGCCGGTCAGGATCACCAGATCGATGTGCGGATCGAGCAGTGCATCCAGCGCCATCCCCTGATAGACATTCTTGGGATGGACACCCCACGCCTTTCGGGACATCAGCCGCTCGCGGCCCAGATCCTTGATGCGGATCTTGTTGCCATCGTGGCTGAGTACCCGGGCGGCGAAGAAATTCTCTTCATCCACCAGATACTGGTTTACGTGAACTCCCTCCAGCAGGTTGGCATCGATCACATGGATGGTGTCGCGGCCATGGGTCTCGCTCTCGCACTCGCCAACCCGCTCCCAGAAGCTGCCGGGCACCACCTGAAAGCCTTTGGCCAGCAGGCGGATATCATCGATCAGCTGGTCACTACGGTAATCTTCAACGTGAGCAAGCCCGGCCCCTTTAGCCTTGAGGCGCATGTTGATGTCTTTGGTTACCAGCACCACCTGACGCTTCAACTCGTGCTTTTGCAGATAGAGGGCCGCGTTGATGATGCGGTTGTCGGCCTCCTTGTCGGTAAACACCTCGGCATCCTGCGGCAGATGGTGATCGCTGAAGATGCAGATATTGCCGCTCGCTTCGCCAGCCAGCGGAACGCCCTGGGTGATCTGATCCGGGGTTGCATCGCGGAACACATCTTCCAGCGCACGGATGGCTACCCGCGCGTCGCGGCTGACATCCTTGTTGCGATCCTTGATGTTATCGAGCTCTTCCAGTACCGTCATGGGGATGAGCACGTCGTGCTCTTTGAAGGAGTAGATAGCGAGGGGTTCGTGAAGCAGAACGTTGGTATCCAGGATAAACAGCTTTCGGTCCGTATTGTCCATAAGCATCCTCCTTGGCACTGAAGGGCCACGTGTGTGAATCTCAGATGTCATTGAAACCACACGGCCGTGACAGTTTTATTACCTTCAACGCTACGCCCGATTTTACTATCGCGCAACAAATCACTTGGCCGCCTGATTTGATTGCGCATAAAAACAGCAATAAAAAGACCGGCACTATGGTCGGTCTTTTTTCTATCATTCAACTACTTGGGCATGTCTGTCAGCCGCACTTGGAGTCGCCACAGTTGAGGCAGGTCATGCAGCCATCCTTCAGCACCAGCGCCTTGGTGTGGCACTTGTAGCAGAGAGCGGCATTGGCCGGGAAACCACTGCCAGCCTGCTGCTCTTCAGCATCCTGAGCCGCCTTCAACTCGGCCTGCTTCTCGGCCAGAAACGCCTGCTGATGCTCGTCCAGTCCCGGCGCCTTGAGCATGCCGATCTCGGTGAGATGGCTCTCGATCACGTTGCCAATTTCGGCGATCAGCGACGGCACATACTTGCCCTTGTTCCAGTAGCCGCCCTTTGGATCAAACACCGAGCGCAGCTCCTCCACCAGGAAAGTGACATCCCCACCCTTGCGGAATACCGCCGAGATGATGCGGGTCAGCGCCACGATCCACTGATAGTGCTCCAGGCTCTTGGAGTTGATGAAAATCTCGAACGGACGGCGAGTTTCGTGCACCGTGCCCTCGTTGAGAATAATGTCGTTGATGGTGATGAACAGCGAGTGCTCGGAGACATGCTCCGGCGTCTTCAACTTGTAGGTGGTGCCCATCAGCCGCTCCGGGCGCAGCACGGTTTCGTGCATATGCACTACGTCATCCTGCACAGAGAGATCTTCTTGCGGCTCATCCTTGGTACGCACCTTGTAGGCGACGATTTTCTTGTCGATCTTCTTGACCATAATGTCGTTCTCAGAATTTACCGTAATAGCCTTCTTTCAAGGCATCGTAGAGGTTGGCGGCCGTATGCAGCTCGCCATCGTATTCGATCTCTTCGTTCCCCTTGACGGAGATGACGGAGCCATCCTCCAGGGTGAAATCGTACAGGGTGTTCTCCAGATCCTTCTCCTTCACCAGCACGCCCTGGAAGGCCTCCGGATTGAAGCGGAAGGTGGTGCAGCCCTTGAGGCCGGAGTCCGAGGCATACATGTAGATGTCCTTGAACTGCTCGAACGGGAAATCGGTTGGCACGTTGGCAGTCTTGGAGATGGAGGAGTCAATCCAGCGCTGAGCCGCAGCCTGAATGTCCACGTGCTGGGCCGGGGTGATGTCATCAGCAGTAATGAAGTAGTCCGGCAGACGACTCGCCTCATCATCGGCATAGGGCATGGCGGCCGGATTCACCAGCTCGCGATAGGCCAGCAGCTCGAAGGAGTAGACATCCACGCTCTCCTTGCTCTTCTTGCCCGGCTTGATGACGTTGCGGCTGTAGTGGTGGGCAAAGCTCGGCTCGATGCCGTTGCTGGCGTTGTTGGCAAGTGACAGCGAGATGGTGCCGGTCGGCGCAATACTGCTGTGGTGAGTGAAACGCCCACCCACTTCCGCCAGCTCGGCGACCAGCGCAGGATCCACTTCGGCAACCTGCTGCATGTAGCGGCTGTAGCGCGCATGCAGCACCTTGCCCTTCACCTTGTCGCCCACCTTGATGCCATCAGCCGCCATTTCCGGGCGCAGACGCAGCATCTTGCCAGTCACTTCAAACTCCTGCTCCATGATGGGGGCCGGGCCCTTCTCCCTGGCAAGACGCAGGGACTCCTGCCAGCCGGTCATCGCCAGCTCCTGGGATACCTGCTCGGTAAAGGCCACGGACGCGGCAGAGCCGTACTTGATCTGCAGCATGGTCAGGGTCGAACCAAGCCCCAGGAAACCCATGCCGTGACGGCGCTTGGCTGTGATCTCCTCGCGCTGTTTGGCTAGCGGCAGCTGGTTGATCTCTACCACGTTGTCGAGCATGCGGGTAAAGATGGCTACCACCTTGCGAAACGCCTGCCAATCGAACGCAGCGCTTTCAGTAAAAGGGTCGCGCACAAACTTGGTCAGATTGACCGAGCCCAGCAGACAGGCACCGTAGGGCGGCAACGGCTGCTCACCACAGGGGTTGGTCGCGCGGATCTCTTCACAGAACCAGTTGTTGTTCATCTGGTTGACCTTGTCGATCAGGATGAAGCCGGGCTCTGCATAGTCATAGGTGGAGGTCATGATGACATTCCACAGCTTGCGGGCTGGCATGGTCTTGTAGACCTTACAAGCGACCTGCCCCAGCTCGTTGAATACAACCCCTTCCTTGTTGGGCCAGTCGGCCCATAGCACCTGAGCGGGATCGTCCAGCGCAATGCCATCCTGCTCCACCTCTTTAGAGGTATAGGGGAAGATCAGCGACCAGGGGGCATCCTCTTTCACCGCCTTGACGAAATCTTCGGTGATGAGCAGGGAGAGGTTGAACTGACGCAGGCGGCCATCTTCACGCTTGGCCTGAATAAACTCGATCACATCGGGATGGCGGATATCCATGGTGCCCATCTGGGCGCCGCGACGGCCACCGGCTGACGAGACGGTGAAACACATCTTGTCATAGATATCCATAAAGGAGAGCGGGCCGGAAGTGTAGGCACCGGCACCGGAGACAAAGGCACCGCGCGGGCGCAGGGTCGAGAAGTCATATCCGATGCCGCAACCGGCTTTCAGGGTCAGACCGGCCTCGTGCACCTTGCCAAGGATATCGTCCATCGAATCTTCGATGGTACCGGAAACAGTACAGTTGATGGTTGAAGTGGCAGGCTTGTGCTCAAACGCCCCGGCGTTGGAGGTGATGCGGCCCGCCGGAATGGCCCCATTGCGCAACGCCCACAGGAACGGCTCATACCAGGCCTCCGGTTCCAGCTCCTGCTCTGCCAACGCACGGGCTACCCGCTGGTAAGTCTCATCGATAGAGCTGTCGATGGGAGTGCCATCCTTGCTCTTGAGGCGATACTTGCTATCCCAGATCTCGAGGGACGTTTCCTGCATGGGGATAAGGCGGGAGCCAAGCTCACTCTCCAGCACCGGGTTCGATTTAGCCATTTTCAATCAACCTTATGTGAATGCATCAACATCATGACAACAGCATAAAACACAACTAATGGTGCCATCTAAAATTAATGGCACAACATATAGTACACCTGATGCCATGAGGGCGCCGATTCTAACCTAAAAAAATGCCCCGGCCAGCAGATTTCTGGGCCAGGGCACTTAACTGATTAATTTGCTGAGAGATTTAACACTCAGAGATAGATCAGGACTTCTTGACGTAAACGGTCGGTGTTTCACCCGCCATATTCAGATAGAACTCGTAGACGCCATCAGCATCTGGTGAGAACTTCATGTCCTCATACTTGGAGCATGGGTTGACCGGCACCGCCTCACCACCCAACACGGCAACACCATCACTCGGGCTCTTATAGCCAAAGTTGGTACCGCAGCTCCAGCCTGAATCAGCAAACTTGAACTTGTAGGGGGCCCACTCTTTCTTGAGGGTGCCTTTGGCCATATAGAGCTTGTCGGCCACCTTGACTACCTTGCTTTCATCAGTCGCCATCCAGTCGTTCATCTCCCCGCGCAGGTAGATGGACTTGCCACCGAAGTCGCTGTTGTCTGCCCCCGCCTGCTCTGCACCACCATTGGATGCGCAACCGCCTAATACCAGGGTTCCCGCCGCCAGCATCATCGTTACTGTTCTTTTGAACATGGGTCTATTCCTTAAATTATTGTGATGCCTTGGTCCGTCCATGTGGTCTGAAGAATTAAACCAGAGCGGGCATCACAAGAAAGGTAGAGGCATCACATTCTGTGTTTTTATATCCAACCCATTAAACCAGTGATCAAATCTCGAACAGAAAAAAAGGGCCTTTTGTGGCTTTATGGGAGATTTCACTGAATGACGGGAAGATGGAAGACTAATAATTAAGCGATTTTCTGAATTGCAGGCAATAAAAAACCCCGCTCGATGAGCGGGGTTCTTAAATTGGGTGCCTGGCAGTGTCCTACTCTCGCATGGCGAATGCCACACTACCATCGGCGCTACCGCGTTTCACTTCTGAGTTCGGCATGGGATCAGGTGGTTCCACGGCGCTATGGCCGCCAGGCAAAAATCTTCAATCTTAGAAAGCTGACGTAAGTAGTTCGCTTGGTATTTGCTACAAGCCTTAGAACACTTCTTGGGTGTTGTATGGTTAAGCCTCACGGGTAATTAGTATGG
>NZ_JBFODM010000022.1:0-5050 GCF_040908325.1 Aeromonas sp. R4-1 | reverse complement strand
AGTGGGAGAGATCTCACTAAAAACTGGGAATAACGCCTTAAATGGCGAAGAAACGGTCTAAATAGGCTGATTCAAGGCATTTACGGGAGAAAAAAATCGGCTCAAACATGAAGAAATGAAATGACTGAGTCAGCCGAGAAGAATTTCCCCGCTTATTCGCACCTTCCCAAGCTAAAAAGAGCCGGCTGGAATGACGACTATCGGGCTCAGTTATTCTTTGGTTAAAATATCAACAAAGTGTGCTCCCGCCCTGCGTATAACTCCGCTTTATCTTCATCACCACCTCAAAAAAAATCATTATATTACCAATGTATAAAAAACAGCTTATGAGTCAGCCATGGCAACGCTCCACCAAACTACACCAGCGTGAACAAACCAGTACCGTGATGCGCTTGCATCGCTCCAAGCTACCGCCAGACAGCATCTGGTTTGCTGCTTTTGATCAACGCGATGTCTCTGCTCTGATTTATTGGTGACTCCAAATAGGCCATATCCAGACGGATATCCTAGTGAGCAAGGCAGATAAACAAAAGAGGATGATGATAGTTTCCTGAGCAAGATCAACAAATTAATCAACAAGTACAAATACCGACCTCATATCCGCGGTACCGAATCGTTTATAAAGAAAAGACGCCCTAAGGCGTCTTTCTTATTTTCAGGCATTGAAGCAAACAGGTTTGAGGTTATTCCCCCTCCCCACCTTGCTCCACCACCCAATCAAATCGGGGTAATGGAGGTGATATGGGCATCCCCGTCCAGTGATTTGAAGATCTGTACCACGGCTTCGCCATGGATCGGTTTGGCAAGCGGCACAGTGCTCTTGCACTTGAAGCGGTAGTTGATGCCAGCCACCACTTGAGTGGAGACTTCAAAGGGTACGTACTGCACCCCGACAAATCCTTTCAGCGCCTGATCAAATACCGCCTGATCCTCGGCGGTCAGCTTGTGATATGCGGTCCATCCACCCACCAACACTGCTTGTTCTGACATATCAAACTCTCCGTGCTCTATGATCCCGACTCGTTTGGCCGTTCGGGCTGCGCCCCGTTGATTCAAGTGGTTTCCGGTCTCCACCGGGGTGTCATCACTGCCGGTTGGCGCGATAACGATGGGCAAATTTGCGCAGCTATCTGCAACTGGATCAGCCGTCCCCCCAGCCACGAGCCGCTGTTGACAGCGGGCTCAATTGGCATGAGAGAGCCTAGTGCGAGATGGCAAAAATGCCCCTGTCACATATGACAGGGGCAAGGTGGCAAAAAAGCTGCTCGAAAAAAGAAGATATGTGGCGCAAACGATTGAGAAAATAAAAGACGCCTCAAGGGCGTCTTTTTGCATTTTTATGCTCGAAGGGCAGAAGGGCGCGAGCCGCTTATTCCCATTCGATAGTTGCAGGCGGCTTGCCGGAGACGTCGTACACCACGCGGGAGATACCGTTGATCTCGTTGATGATGCGATTCGATACGTGACCGAGGAAGTCGTACGGCAGATGTGCCCAGTGGGCGGTCATAAAGTCGATGGTTTCGACGGCGCGCAGGGCAATAACCCAGTCATATTTGCGACCATCGCCCATGACGCCAACGGAGCGCACCGGCAGGAACACGGCGAACGCCTGGCTGACCTGGTTGTAGAGGTCGGCTTTGCGCAGCTCTTCGATAAAGACGGCATCGGCGCGGCGCAAGATATCGCAGTACTCTTTCTTCACTTCGCCAAGAACGCGCACGCCCAGACCCGGACCCGGGAACGGGTGACGGTAGAGCATGTCGTAGGGCAGACCCAGCTCGAGGCCAACGCGGCGCACTTCGTCTTTGAACAGCTCGCGCAGCGGCTCGACCAGACCCATCTTCATCTCTTCCGGCAGGCCGCCGACGTTGTGGTGAGACTTGATGACGTGGGCCTTACCGGTCTTGCTGGCAGCAGATTCGATAACGTCCGGATAGATGGTGCCTTGCGCCAGCCACTTGGCGTTTTTCAGCTTTTTCGCTTCATCATCAAACACTTCGACGAAGACGCGGCCGATGATCTTGCGCTTGGCTTCCGGCTCGTCAACACCGGCCAGGGCAGAGAGGAAGCGCTCTTCGGCTTCAACCTTGATGATGTTCAGACCAAAGTGATCGCCAAACATCTCCATCACCTGCTCGCCTTCATTCAGACGCAGCAGACCGTTGTCCACGAAGACGCAGGTCAGGCGATCGCCGATGGCGCGGTGCACCAGCATGGCAACCACGGAGGAGTCGACACCGCCGGAGAGACCGAGGATCACTTCATCGTCCCCCACCTGCTCGCGGATGCGGGCAACGGCGTCGTCGATGATGGTGGCCGGGGTCCAGAGGCATTCGCAGCCGCAGATGTCTTTGACGAAGTGCTCCAGCATGCGGGCACCCTGACGGGTGTGGGTCACTTCCGGGTGGAACTGCACGCCATAGAAGCGCTTGGCTTCGTTGGCCATGGCCGCGTGCGGGCAGGTCGGGGTCCGGGCGATGGTGGTGAAGTCGGCCGGAATGGTGGTGACCTTGTCACCGTGGCTCATCCAGACATCCAGCAGGGCATTGCCATTGTCGGCGATGGCATCTTCGATGTTGCGCAAGAGGGCGCTGCTCTTGCCAGCTTCGCCCAGCACTTCCACCTTGGCGTAACCGAATTCACGCTCGGTAGAGGATTGCACCTTGCCACCCAGCTGCTCGGCCATGGTCTGCATGCCGTAGCAGATCCCAAACACAGGGACACCGGCGTTGAACACATACTCGGGGGCGCGCGGGCTGCCAGCTTCGGTGACGGACTCGGGGCCGCCGGAGAGGATGATGCCGCTCGGATTGAATTCGCGGATCTGCTCTTCGGTTACGTCCCAGGCCCACAGTTCGCAGTAGACGCCGATTTCGCGCACGCGGCGGGCGATCAGCTGGGTGTACTGGGAACCGAAGTCGAGGATAAGGATACGGTGCTGGTGAATGTCTTTAGTCATTTTATTCCTGCATCAGGCTGATGTTGTCACAAAGGGCACGGGATAAAAAAAGGGTGGAAAAACGGGGCGCAGGGCCCCGTTTTATCAGCCCATCCGATAGTTGGGGGCTTCTTTGGTAATGGTCACATCGTGGACGTGGGACTCTTTCATCCCGGCGCCGGAGATGCGCACGAATTCAGCCTTGGTGCGCATGTCATCGATGGTGGCGCTGCCGGTCAGGCCCATGGAGGAGCGCAGGCCGCCCATCTGCTGATGGATGATCTCTTTGAGGCGACCCTTGTACGGCACGCGACCTTCGATGCCTTCCGGCACCAGCTTGTCGGCGGCGTTGTCGGTCTGGAAGTAGCGGTCGCTGGAGCCTTTGGACATGGCGCCCAGGGAACCCATACCACGGTAGGATTTGAAGGAGCGACCCTGATAGAGCTCGATCTCGCCCGGCGCTTCTTCGGTACCGGCGAACATGGAGCCGACCATGACGCAGCTGGCGCCCGCGGCGATGGCCTTGGCGATGTCGCCGGAGAAGCGGATGCCGCCGTCGGCGATAACCGGAATACCGGTGCCTTCCAGCGCGTCAACGGCGTCGGAGATGGCAGTGATCTGGGGCACGCCCACGCCGGTCACGATACGGGTAGTACAGATGGAGCCCGGGCCGATCCCGACCTTGACCGCATTGACACCGGCAGCAGCCAGCGCCTTGGCGCCCGCGGCGGTAGCGACGTTGCCACCGATGATCTGCAGATCCGGATAGGCGTCGCGAGTGGCCTTGATGCGATCCAGCACACCCTGAGAGTGGCCGTGGGAGGAGTCGATCAGCAGCACGTCAACACCAGCTTCCACCAGCGCGGCGACGCGCTCTTCGTTGCCGGCACCGGCACCGACCGCAGCACCGACCCGCAGACGACCCTTGTCATCTTTACAGGCGTGGGGCTTGCGCTCGGCTTTCTGGAAATCTTTAACGGTGATCATGCCCTTGAGTTTGAAGTCGCCGTTCACCACCAGCACTTTTTCGATACGGTGCTTTTGCATCAGGGCAACCACCTCTTCACGAGGGGCCCCTTCACGCACGGTGACCAGACGATCTTTCTGGGTCATGATCTGTTCAACGGTCTGGGAGAGGTCAATCACGAAGCGCACGTCACGGCCGGTAATGATACCGACCAGCTGATTGCCGTCAGTCACCACAGGGTAACCGGCGAAGCCGTTCTTGTGGCTCAGCTCCTTGATTTGGGCGATGGTCATGTCAGGGCGCACGGTGACGGGGTCAGTGACCACGCCGCTCTCGTACTTCTTGACCTTGCGCACTTCGGCAGCCTGCTGCTCGATGGACATGTTCTTGTGGATAAAGCCGATACCGCCTTCCTGGGCCAGTGCGATAGCCAGACGGGCTTCGGTCACTGTGTCCATGGCAGCGGAGATCATCGGGATGTTCAAGCTGATGGCGGAGGTCAGCTTGGTACGCAGATCGGCAGTATTGGGAAGAACTTCGGAGTGGGCGGGAACCAACAGTACATCGTCGAAGGTTAACGCTTCTTTGGCAATCCTGAGCATGGCAATATCTCACCGTTGAGGAAGTGGGGGTGTAAAATATTGCCGACGAAGTTTACTCACGCATTGGTCACTGGTAAAGAAGTTTTTTGAATTTTTTATGGCATAGCCCTCTTTTAGGCGGCCAAAACGCCAAAAAACCAAGATTATCAGTACGAAAAGCGCCATTTCGGGGCAAAAGAGTTGGCTAACCGGTGATTTATGCAAAACCGGTAGGTGTCGACGCAGCCCAACCCCCATGCAACGGGATGATCGACAAGGGCTCAGGGGGCAAGCGGCCTCTGACCCCCCTCCCCTTGTTTTGTGTCCTTGTATTGTCTCTTGCCCTCGCGGCGACCTCAGAGATCCCCTCATTTTTAGAGACTCAAATAATTCCAAGTGTGCGGGTATATAAGCGGTGTTGCTTCAGGTAGTAGATAAATTTATCCATCAACAAGACCGCATTGGCTTCTTTCATTTTAGGTAGCAACTGGTAATAGATGACCCCTTGCCGAAAGAACGAATAGGTTCGGCTCTTGCTGGTATTGACCTTGATCGTTCTCTCTA